>NZ_KV791403.1:0-24045 GCF_001807895.1 Stenotrophomonas sp. HMSC10F07 | reverse complement strand
AGTAGCGGCCATTGCGCCAGCATTCGAGGTAGTCGAGGAAGCCGCGTGATTCCAACACAGGGCTGGCCTCGCCAAGGTGAAGGCTTCGATACTCACCGGCGGCGCGGCGATGGTGCTCTGGTCGGTGTCGGTCATCAGAAAATCTCCATGGTGCCGCGCGCAGCCTGTCCGCCTTCCAGCGGCTCGCTCTGCAGCGCGTGCGTGAGTGCCCAAGCCAAGTCAGCATGGCCGGTGGTGCGCGAGCGCCCGGCGGTGTAGGTCACCTGGCGCCCGCTCGGGGTGATGGTTTTCTGGATCGCCAGCAGTGACTACGTGAGGTCGATCCAGCCGGCGTCGTATTCCAGCCGTTCGTCATTGATTACGTCATAGGCTTTCAGCACCAGCCGCGTTTTCACCTCGGGCGAATAGTTGAAGACAGTCACGCCGGGGAAGAACTGGCGCACCAGCTGAGCAACGCCGGTGCCCATACCGGTCGCATCCACGCCGATGTAGGTCACCCAATAGCGCTTGGTGATCTGCCCGATGAACGCCGCCTGGTCTTTGAACTCCATGCCCTTGAACTGGTGGCGTTCCAGCACGCGGAACTTGCCCCCAGGCACCAGCGGCGGGGCCACCACCACGATGCCCGCGCTGTCGCCGGTCTCAGCCGGGTCGTAGCCGATCCACACGGCGCGGTCGCCGTAGGGCCGGACGGCAAACGGCTTGTAGTCGTCCGCTCACTCGACCCAGCTATCGACCCGGCAGGGCTGCAGCATGGTGAGCGGGAACACGCTGGCGCTGTCGTCCACGAACTCGCACATCAGCAGGTTGGCGAACTCCTCGGCGCTGTAGTCGCGGCGTAGTTCCTCGATATCGAACAGGTCACAGCCACGGCCGGCCGCATCGAGAACGGTCACGATCTGGCGCCAGATCGCGTCCTCGCAACGCCGGCCACCCATCAGGCGCGCGTGGCTCACGTCCAACAACGAGGGCAACCGTGGCGACAAGCAGGATGCGGCCGGGCACAATCGCCCGCCACTACGGGCCGCTACGATCACGACTTGCCAGTCGTGAAACCACCTCGCAAGCGTTGAGTTTTCCCCCGAATTTTCCCGCTGGCACAAAAAAGGCACTTGGGCGTAAGCCTAAGTGCCTGTTTTTTTATGGTGGGCCCACCAGGATTCGAACCTGGAACCAAGGGATTATGAGTCCCCTGCTCTAACCGTTGAGCTATAGGCCCTGCGCAGCGCCACAGTGTAGTGGAGGCCACGCTCGATCGGCTACCCGGCAGCAGCAAGAGCCTCAGCAACACGACCCAACCGTTTCTCCGCCACTTCCGCGAACCACATCTGCCGCCGCAGATATGCCTGGAACAGCGCCACCGTCCGCCTGGCCTCTTCCAGCGCCTTCTGGTTGCCGCCGTCAAAGCCCTCGACCAGTTCCGCACCAGACAGCGTCAGCAACGCATACGTCGTGCGGCGGGCAAACCCCAGCCGATCCTCACGCTCATCCTGCATCACCTCATCCCAATCAAGCAGCGACGAAAAATCAGTCTGCCGGGAATCAGACAGATCGTGCTCCACATCATTCATGGCGTTACTCCGGATGCATGGCAAATCAGTGCCGCAGGCCGCATGTGATGTACGTGACCTGCTGCGCGCTTGCATCAGCGCCGATGGAGACCGGCCTGCCTACGCGATGTGTTGAGCATCTGCACGGTCAGCGTGCGGCCACTGCAGGAAGTAATCAAATGGCAGACGCGACATCGTCAGGATCCGAGCGGCATGGCCGGGAACGACCAAAGAAAAACCCCGCACCAGGCGGGGTTTTTCTCAACGCTTCAAAAGCCGCTGGCTATCAATCGATATCCAGGAAGCTGCGCAGCTGCTCCGAACGGCTCGGGTGACGCAGCTTGCGCAGGGCCTTCGCTTCGATCTGGCGGATGCGCTCGCGGGTCACGTCGAACTGCTTGCCGACCTCTTCCAGCGTGTGGTCGGTATTCATGTCGATGCCGAAGCGCATGCGCAGCACCTTGGCTTCCCTCGGGGTGAGGCCGGCCAGCACGTCGCGCACGGTTTCAGACAAGTTGATGTTGGTGGTGTTCTCGATCGGGGACTCCACGTTGGTGTCCTCGATGAAGTCGCCCAGATGGGAATCCTCGTCGTCGCCGATCGGGGTTTCCATCGAGATCGGCTCCTTGGCGATCTTCATCACCTTGCGGATCTTGTCTTCCGGCATGTCCATTTCCTTGGCCAGCTCCTCCGGCGTAGCCTCGCGGCCGTACTGCTGGAGCATCTGGCGGGAAATGCGGTTCAACTTGTTGATCGTCTCGATCATGTGCACCGGAATACGGATGGTGCGTGCCTGGTCGGCAATCGAGCGGGTGATCGCCTGGCGGATCCACCAGGTGGCGTAGGTCGAGAACTTGTAGCCGCGGCGGTACTCGAACTTGTCCACGGCCTTCATCAGGCCGATGTTGCCTTCCTGGATCAGGTCGAGGAACTGCAGGCCACGGTTGGTGTACTTCTTGGCAATCGAGATCACCAGGCGCAGGTTGGCCTCGACCATTTCCTTCTTGGCCTTGCGCGCCTTGGCTTCGCCGTAGGCCATGGCACGGCTGATTTCCTTCAGCTCTTCCAGGTCCAGCTGGGTCAGCTTCTCGATGTCGATCGTCGCCTGCTGTTCGGCGATGATCTGGTCCTTCACTTCGCGCAGGGCCGACGACCACTTCTGCTTGCGCTTCAGCGCGTCTTCCACCCACTCCAGGTTGGTCTGGTTGCCTTCCCAGGAACGGATGAAGTCCTTGCGCGGCATGCGCGCGGTGACGGTGGCCAGGTTCAGTACACGGCGCTCATGCGACTTGATGTCGGCCATGGTGTCGCGCAGCTGCTTGGTCAGCACGTCGGTCAGCGGCAGCGGCAGCTTCAGGGTGACGAACACCGCCGACATCTCTTCGCGCAGGCGCGGCAGGTTCTTCTTGTCGCCCTTGGTCGCGGCCTTCTTGAAAGCGTTGAAGGCATCGCTCAGTGCCTGCATGCGCGCGGCGACTTCCTCCGGATCCGGACCGGTCGGTGCGGCTTCTTCATCGCCACCGTCGACATCGTCGTCCTCGTCCTCGTCGCCCTCGGCGTCCGCATCGGCGCTGTCATCGGCAGCGACCGCCGGCGGTGCCGGCTCTTCGTCGACCAGGTCGTTGAAGCCGACGATCACTTCGGCCAGGCGCTTCTTGCCTTCCTTGTGGGCTTCGTAGTCGTTCAGCAGCGACTCGACCGAGACCGGGAACTGGCCCAGGGCGGCCTGGACCTGCGAAAGGCCTTCCTCGATCCGCTTGGCGATGGCGATTTCGCCTTCGCGGGTCAGCAGCTCGACGGTGCCCATTTCGCGCATGTACATGCGCACCGGGTCGGTGGTACGGCCACCTTCGGTGTCGAGCGCGCTCAGCGCGGCGGCAGCTTCTTCAGCCGCGGTGTCATCGACTTCGCGGTTGCCGGTGTTGCCATCGTTGAGAAGCAGGGTTTCCACATCCGGCGCAACTTCATGGACATCGATGCCCATGCCGTTGATCATGCCGATGATGTCTTCGATCTGTTCCGGGTCGACCATGTCGTCCGGCAGATGGTCATTGACTTCGGCGTAGGTCAGGTAGCCCTGTTCCAGGCCCTTGCTGATCAGTTGCTTGATTTCGGATTGGGCAGGACGTTCGTTGGCCATGTAGTGCTCGCGCCACCGGCTAGGGAGAAATAGGGAACGTAGCATTATACCAGCCCGGGGCCCCGCCTGCCGGGCGGTGGTCCCGCAGGCTCAGGGCCTGAGAAGGAAGGTCACGGGACCGTCATTGACCAGGCTGACGACCATATGGGCACCAAATCGGCCCGTTTCCACCCCCGGCGCGTGATTTTCACGACAGATCTCGACAAATCGATTGAACCCGCGTTCAGCCTCGTCCGGCGGTGCGGCCGTCGTGAAGCTGGGGCGCATGCCCGAACGGGTATCGGCGGCCAGGGTGAACTGGCTGACCAGCAGCAGGCCGCCGCCGGTGTCGCGCAGCGACCGGTTCATCTTCCCGGCCTCGTCGGCGAACACCCGGTAGCCCAGCAGGCGCTCGGCCATCCGTCGCAGCTGGGCCTCGGTATCGCCCGGTTCCATGCCGACCAGGGCCAGCAGGCCGGGGCCGATCTGCCCCACCACTTCCTGGTCGACATGGACGGCGGCCTGGCTGACGCGCTGGATCAGGACGAGCATCGTGGGCTTCCAATGAACAGGGCCGGCCACGATAGCAGCGCCCTTGGCTAAACTGGCGCCGATGAATCCGCAACGCAAAGCCCGGCTGGTCTACCGCGCCACCACCCTGTTCGCCCGCCTGCCCTGGCCACTGTTGCGGGCGTTCGCGCATGCCCTGGCGTGGACGTGGGTCCGTCTCAACGCTCGCGAGAGCCGCGTCACCCGGCGCAACCTGGAACTGGCCTACCCGGAACTGGACGGTCCGGCGCGCGACCGCCTGCACCGCGAGCTGCTGCGCTCCACCGCCCTGCAGGCCATCGAGACGCTGCGGCTGTGGAGCCAGAGGCCGGCCGACAACCTGCGCCTGCACCTGAAGCAGCGCCACGGCGAATCCCTGTACGACGCGGCCCTGGCCAGCGGCAAGGGCGTGATCGTGGCCGCACCCCACTTCGGCAACTGGGAGCTGCTGAACCAGTGGCTGGCCTCGCGCGGGCACATCGCCATCGTCTACAAGCCACCGGAGGACGAGGCCAGCGACGCCTTCCTGCAGCTGGTGCGGGGCGGCCAGAACGTGCAGCAGGTACGCGCCGAGGGCCCCGCCGTGCGCCAGCTGTTCAAGGTGCTCAAGGACGGCGGTGCCACCGGCATCCTGCCCGACCAGCAACCCAAGGCCGGCGACGGCGTGTTCGTGCCGTTCTTCGGCGTGCAGGCACTGACCATGACCCTGGTCAACCGGCTGGCCGAGCGCACCGGCGCCACCGTGCTGTATGGCTGGTGCGAGCGCGTTGGGCCGGACATGGAATTCGCCCTGCACATCGAGCCGACCGACCCGGCCGTGGCCGACCCGGACCCGCAGGTGGCGGCTACCGCGCTCAACGCCGGCATCGAGCGCATCGCCCGCCGCGACCCGACGCAGTACCAATGGACCTACAAGCGCTATACGCTGCGGCCACCGGGCAGCGGCGAGGAAGACCCGTACGCGACCGAAGAGCATCCGCACTGACGGTCGCACCACGCGGGCCCGTCCGGCCCCTGCGACCGGCGGCCGCACCACGTTGAATACGACGCCGGCGCCCCCATAGAGACTGCGATGTCCGCCTCCCCCGGTCCTGCCATGCCTGCTGCCTCTTCCCTGTTCGGCGATCCCGCCGCGATCCGCTGCGAACGCGCGGTGGCCGAACTGCGTGCCGGTCGCCCGGTACTGCTCCACGATGGCCAGGGCCAGCGCCTGGCGGTGATTGCACTGGACAGCGCCACTGCCAGCAGCTTTGCCACGTTCGCCGGTGCCGCGCGCGAGCGCCACTACCTGTTCCTGACCGCGACCCGCGCCCGCGTGCTCGGCGTGGAAGCACCGGAAGGCGCGCGCCTGCCGCTGGCTGGCATTGCCTTCGATACCCTGCCCTCGCTGGGTTACCTGCGCGAGCCCGGCCCCATGCCCGACGGCTGGGCGGCCGGCGACGCCTTCGATGCCGGCGCGGTGGAGCTGGCCCGCCTGGGCCTGCTGCTGCCGGCGATGGTCGCGGTGCGCCTGGACGTGGATGACCACACTTTCGACGGTGCCGCCGAGGTGGCCCTGTGCGACCTGGCCGAAGGCGCGGCACATGCGGCCCACGACTACGAACTGGTGGCGCGTTCGCCGGTACCGCTGCGCGACGTCGGCATGACCACCTTCGCGGTGTTCCGCGGCGGCGTGGCCCAGCGCGACCAGGTCGCGATCATCGTCGGCGAACCGGACCTGTCGTCGGTGGTACCGGTACGCGTGCACTCCTCGTGCCTGACCGGCGACCTGTTCGGCTCGCTCAAGTGCGACTGCGGCGACCAGCTGCGGCGCGGGCTGCGCAAGCTGAAGGAACTGGGCGGCGGCGTGCTGCTGTACCTGGACCAGGAAGGCCGCGGCACCGGTATCGCCGCCAAGATGCGCGCCTATGGCTACCAGCACGACGGCCTGGATACCATCGACGCCGATGCACAGCTGGGCTTCGGTGCCGACGAACGCCGCTACGGCAGTGCGGTGGCGATGCTGCATGGCCTGGGCATTTCGCGCGTGGCTCTGCTCAGCAACAACCCGACCAAGGCACAGCGCCTGCGCAATGCCGGCATCGAGGTGCTGGACTGCATTCCGGTCACCGGCGAGATCACCGCGGAAAACGAACACTACCTGCGCACCAAGGCCGATCGTGCTGGCCACCTGCTGGATGTCGATGCGCTGATCCAGGCTGCCCAGTAACGCAGCCGACCTGCTACCGTCTGCGCGGTGCGGCCACCGCCGCCGCTCGCCCTGCCACCTGACGGAGCCCGCGTGACCGACGTCGCCCCCATCGCCCCGCCCACCGATGCCTGGCAGTCGCTGCCGCAACGTGCCGCCCGCCTGGCCGCACTGGAAGGCGCCTTCGGCGGACTGTTCGTGCCGGGTCTGCCACTGGCCGCAGCTGCCTGGTTCTTCGATCTGCCCGGCGGCCTGTGGACTGCCGCCCTGGGGCTGCTGATCGGCATCCTCTTCGGCGCCTGGCTCGGCCGCCGGCGACTGACCCGCACCCGCTGGCGCCTGGATGACCAGGGCCTGGGCCTGCGCCGCGACCTGATGTGGCAGCTGGAAACCCGCATTCCCATATCGCGCGTCCAACACCTGGACCTGCGCCGGGGCCCGTTGGAGCGCCGCGCCGGCCTGGCCACGCTGATCGTGCACACTGCCGGTACCCGCATGAGCGCGGTCACCGTCAACGGCCTGGATGAAGCCGACGCCGAGCGCCTGCGCGACACCCTCTCGCACCAGCTCGACCAGGACGCCGACGCCCTGTGAGCCTGCCGCCGCCCCTGCCCGCATCGCTGCCTGCCGGTGGCGAGGACCATCGACTGCACCCGTGGTCGTGGCTGTTCGTACTGCTGATGCAGCTGCGCCACTACTTCCTGCCGCTGGTCGCGCTGCTGGTGTTCGGCCAGCGTGGCGAGCGCGACCCGATGTGGGCGCAGTTGATTCCACTGTCGGCGATCGCGGCACTGGTGCTGGTCTCGGTGCTGCAGTACCTCAGCTACCGCTACCGCATCGGCAGCGATGCCATCACCGTGCGCAGCGGGCTGCTGGCGCGCAACCGCCGCGAGATCCCGTTCGCCCGCATCCACAACGTGGAAGTGCGACAGAACCCGCTGCACCGGCTGTTCGGTGTGGCCGAGCTGCGCCTGGAATCGGCCGGCGGCGTGCGGCCGGAAGCCGAGATGCGAGTACTGAGGCTGGACCAGGCGCTGGCGCTGGAACGGCTGGTGCGCCAGCGTGGGCAGGCACCGCAGCCCGCCGACGTCGTCGCCACGCCCTCGATCACCGGGACCGACACCGAACAGGTGCTGCTGCGCCTGTCGAGCTGGGACGTGGTGCGCATGGGCCTGCTCTCCAACCGCGGATGGGCACTGGCGATCGCCGCCTTCGGCGTGCTGTTCCAGACCGTGCCGCGGCCGGTGATGGACGCGGCCATCCAGCGTGGTGGCAGGGAGGCCTTCGGCTACGCAAGCCACCTGCATCCCGGCGTGGCCGGCGCCTTCCTGCTGCTGGCCGCAGCCCTGCTGCTGGGCTGGCTGGCGCTGCGGGCGTTGTCGGTGGTGCTGACCCTGCTGCGCTATCACGGCTTCACTCTCAGCGAGCAGGATCGCCGGCTGACCGTCTCGGCTGGCCTGGTCAGCCGAACCCGCAGCAGTGTCGCGCGTCGCCGCATCCAGGCCTGGACGCTGCACGAAACCACCCTGCATCGCTGGTTCGGCCTGCGCCAGCTGCGCATCGACAGCGCCGCCGGCGGCCCTTCGCGGGACCAGGACCGCGCCCTGCGCGAGCTGGCACCGCTGGCCCCGGCAATGCGCTGCGAGCAGTTGGTGCAGCACCTGCTGCCACAACTGCAGTGGCCACCGGCGCAGTGGCAGTCCATTCCGCAGCGTGGCTGGTGGCGGCTGTGCCTGGGTGCGCTGCTGCTGGTCCCCGTGCTGGCCGCAGCCGCGTACTGGCGCTGGGGATCATGGGGCCTGATCGTGCTGGCCTGGTTGCCGCTGGCGCTGCTGGTGGCACATCGGCAGATGGCGCGCATGGGCTGGTATCTGGATGACCACTACGTCGCCGTGCGCGGCGGTTGGTGGAAGCGCTGGTGGCGCTGGGCCGAGCTGGACAAGGTGCAGGGCCTGCGCCTGCTGCGCTCGCCACTGGACAAGCTGTTGGGCACCAGCAGCCTGCAGCTGGATACCGCCGGCGCGCATGGTGATGTGGCGTTGATCCTGCACTACCTGCCGCAGGCGCAGGCGCAACAGGTGATGGAGCAGCTGGCCGCAGCACTCGCGCGGCGCAAGCTGCGCTGGTGACGGCGGGGCCGGATCCCGGCCGCACATCCACGCATGGCGTGGATCTACTGTAGAGCCGAGCCCACGCTCGGCTTACCGCTGCGACGGCCCCCAATACCCCAGGTCCTTGCGGATCTGCAGGTCGCGCACCCAGCTGCCGAACGGCTTGCGCCGCAGCACGCCCATCTCGCCGGACAGGAAATCCTCGGTAGCCGCAATCACGCGCTCGCTGGACAGGCCATCGCGGTACGGATGGATGGCATCGGCGTAGCGCACGATCTCCGCCTGCAGCGCGGCGTCGGGATGCAGCGCGCGCTGCAGCATCGCCGGCAGCTGCACCGGGTCGTCGAAGTCGATCATGTGCGGCTTGGGCACCCGGTTGCGGAAGGTCACCACCGGCTTGTGCTGGACGATGAACTCCGAAACGATCGAGGACGTATCGGACACCAGCACATCGGCGGCGCGCTGTGCGGCCATCACCTGCTCCGGCTCGATGAAGCGCGCATTGGCACCGGCCAGCGCGCGGTAGCGTTCGAACAATTCCGGTGGGCACTTCGGGTGCAGGGTCAGCAGCCAGTAGCGCTTGCCCTCGGCGATGTCGGCAGCAATCTGCGCATGCAGGTGCGGGGCTGCGCTCAGGCGTTCGGTGAAGGTCGAACCGAACAGGATCACCGGGCGTCCTCCAGCGGCGGCGCGCAGCGCGGCGCTCTCGCCACCATCGTCGCGGAACAGCGGATCCAGCTTCGGCCAGCCGGTCTCGGCCACCGCGAAGTGGCCCTGCAGGGCCGCGATCTCGCGGAACGGCCCGGTGGTGGCCGGCCCCTGCGTGCAGTACAGGTCGAACATGCCGCGCACCCGGAAGTGGCCGCGCGCACTGTCCCGCTTCTCCACGTTGAAGCCATGGAACAGCTGCACCTTGGCTCCCGAAAGGAAGGTCGGCACCCAGTTGGCGGCGCTGAACACCGCCCGCGGCCGCATTGCCAGCGCCTGCTTGAGGCCGATGTTGGGCACTCCCGGCAGCTGGCTGCCGGCCGCGCCGCCCTCGAACCAGGCTGCCACCTCCTGCCCGGAGGCGTGCAAGGCCTGCGCCAACGGGGCGAGAATAGGCAGCGCATAGCGCTCCGTCGCAAACAACAGGTACCCGGCCATCATGTCCTCCACGACCGCTCCCATCGAACGGCCTCGCATCTCGGCCTGCATTATCGCGTTCAACGAGGCCGGCCGCATCGGCGACTGCCTGGCCTCACTGGCCTTCTGCGATGAGATCGTCGTCGTGGACTCCTACTCCACCGATGCCACCGTGGCCATCGCCGAGGCCGCAGGCGCCCGCGTGCTGCAGCGCCCGTTCGACGGCTTCCGCAGCCAGAAGGCGTACTGCGTCGAGCAGGCCCGCCACGACTGGGTGCTGTGCCTGGACGCCGATGAGCGGATCAGCCCGGAACTGCGTGCGGCCATCGAACAGGCCCGCGACGGTGGCTTCGCTGGCCATGCCGGCTATCGCTTCGCACGCCTGTCGGAGTACTTCGGCAAGTTCCTGCGCCATGGCAATGCCTACCCGGACCGGGTGTTGCGCCTGTTCGACCGCCGCCGTGGCGGCTGGCGCGGCAAGCGCGAGATCCACGAGGCCGCCAGCGTCGATGGCAGTGTGGGTACCCTGCGCGGCGACCTGGTCCACTATCCCTACCGCTCCTTGCAGCAGCAGCTGGCCAAGACCGAGAAGTACGCGCGGATGATGGCCGAGCACGAGTTCGCGCGCGGTAAACGGGCCACGCTGGGCAAGCTGGTGCTGGCACCGGCCTGGCGGTTCTGGCGCGGCTTCGTGTTCCGTGGCGGCTTCCGCGACGGCTGGCATGGCCTGGTCTACGCCTATGTGCGCGCCAACTACGTGCGCCAGAAGACCATCATGCTGTGGATGCTGGGCAACGGCCAGGCCGTGGCCGACCCGCCGAACCCCTGATCGCCGGGCCCTGCCCGGCGCTCCGATGCGTCACGCCCCGGTGGCTGCCCGGTAGCGCGCGCCTTCGACGATCGACAGGCCGGTCAGCAGGCCGACCAGGGTCACGTAGAAGCTGGCGGTCATCTGGTGCGCGAACATCGACTGGGTCAGTCCGCACAACGCGTAGGTGATCACCAGCATGATGCCGGCTGCGGCCGGCCCACGGAAGGTTGACCGGCCACTACGGCGATGCAGGCGCACGAACAACCACAGCGGGATGCCATACACCGCCAGCAACAGCAGCAGGCCCGGTACGCCCTGGGTCGCTGCCCATTCGGCAACATCGTTGTGTGCATGCCCCAGGTGGCAACGCAACTCTTCCGGATTCTCCCGGCAGACCGGCACGCGCAGCATCGCGCTGTCGAAGTGACCGATGCCAACACCCACCAGCGGGTGATCGAGGAAGGTCTCCCAAGCCACCTGCAGGCGTTCCACGCGGGCACCGGCGGAAGAATCACTGTCGCCCAGTTCCATCCGCTGCACGTCACTGTGCAGCTCGCTCAGGCGCACCTGGTGACGCAGCTCCGGCACCGACAGCAACAGGGTCGCGCCGATCGCCAGCATGCCGGCCAGCACCGACAGGCGCGCCGCACCGGTGCGCCAGCGCAGGCTCAGTGCCAGCACCACCAGAAGCGCCAGCAGGGCGGCGAACACGCCGCGGCTGCCGGTCAGCACGATGGTGCCGCAGCCGGCGGCCGTGCCGAGGATCACCAGCGACCAGCGCCGCGACGGGCGACAGAACACCAGCAGCACCATCAACACCATCACGATGTCGGCCAGCACGATGGCGTTGGTGAACAACTCTGCGCGCGGGGCGCCACCCAGCACCTGCCACAGCGACATCGCGAAGGTGGCGAGCAGGCCGGTCAATGATCCGTACCAGAGCCACCGCAGGTTGGGACGCAGCGCGCAGACCCAGAGCGCGATCCACGGGATCACCACGAATCGCGAGCGGTTGTCGACGTCACGCAGGCCCTGCTCGAACAACACCACCGAAAGTACGCCGAGCGCCAGCACCGCCAGCATCAGCCAGGCCAGCACTTTCACCGGCTGACCGGCCATGCCGCGCGCGCGCCACAGCAGCTCCGGCGCCAGCAGCGTGCTGAGCAGCAGCAGCAGGCCATACGGCAGCAGGTTGATCGGCACGGTCAGCACCAGTGCCGGCAGGCAGAACAGGCCCAGCTGGGCCAGCGCATGCGCGGCCCCATGGCGCCCACCGGCGGGAACGCCCAGCGGGTCGCCGGCCATGGGGTTCAGGTTGTCCGGTGAAGCTGGCACGTCGGGAAGTATCGCTGCAATCTGCGGGAAGAACGGGAAGGACCAACGGAGGCCGTCCCAGCCTGCTGTTTTACTGCCTTTGGGCCCGCTTGGGCAGACTGGACAAGCCGGAATCGTGGTGGCTAGTCATGTTCCTGCAAACGCCGTTCACGTTCGCGCTCCTCTGCAGTGACCACGCAGGGCACCTTCACCGCTGCTGCCGGCACCAGCCACCAGCGCCGCCGGTTGGCCACGCCGGCCAGTTCAGAACGGTTGCGGTCGACGCACGACAGCATCGCGTATTCGTGCACCAGCAACCAGCGGCGTCCGGGCGCCAGCCGCTGCCAGCGCGTGGCCGCAATCAGCTGCTCGTCCCAGTCCGTCTCGAAACCGAAGGTCGCTGCGGGGCGGTCGGCCAACAGCAGATGCTGCTCCTTCCAGGCCACCAGCCCCAATTCGGCATCCGGTCCCAGACGGTCACCAACCGTGCGCATCAGGCCGCGGGCGGAACTGGAATCGTTCAGCAGCGGATAGCCGACCAGGCTGTACAGCACCCAGACCATCGCCAGGGTCGACACCAGCGCCAGATGCCGGCGACGGCCGCAGGCCAGCAGGCTCACTCCGCCCCACACGCCCATCGCCAGGATCGTCCAGGCCAGTGCGTCGACGGCGCCGGGCGCCAGCCCGCGGCTGTGGGTCAGGCGCAGCTCGAAGGCCGGCTCGCCCAGCACCGCCATCGCACCGGCCAGGGCCAGGCCCAGTGACAGCAGGCCGGTGAACACCCCCACCACGGCCTGCACATCGCGCCGCCTCAGCAATCCAGGCAACAGCGGCGCCAGCACCAGGCAGAACATCGGCAGTGCCGGCAGGATGTACACATCGCGCTTGCCGGCGGGAATCGAGAAGAACAGCACCACCATCAGCCACCAGGCCAGCGGCAGCAGGTAGCGCGGGTCGCGGCGGCGCAGCCGGCGGCGCCACGCCGGAATCGCCCAGGGCAGGGCCAGGAACGCCGGGATCCACATCAGCGGCATCGTCGCGAGGAAGTACCAGGCGGGCTGGTGATGGTCCCAGGAATGGGCGTAGCGCCGCGCCGTCTGCTGGAACAGGATGTCGTCCATGTAGGCCAGGTACTCGTCCGAGCCGGTGGCAAAGCCGGCCAGCAGCATCGGCGCCAGCCACAACGACACCGCCAGCAGGAAGGCCAGCGGCGCCAGCCAGAAACGCGCGTCGCGCGCATGCAGTCCCACCCGTGGCCACTGCAACGCCGCGGCGATGGCCGCAGGCACGAGCATCAGCAGCGCCAGCATCCCCACGCCCTTGGTGATCACGCCGATGCCAGCAAAGAACCAGCCCAGCCACCACCAGCGCCAGCTTGGTCCCAGCAAAAGGTGGCGCAGCAGGCCGTAGTTGGCCAGGGTGATGAACAGCAGCAGCAGTGGGTCGATCTGCGCCTTCTTCGCCTGGAAGGTGAACTGCAGCGCGAACAGCAGCGCCCAGCCGGCGTACAGCCCCACCCGCCGCGTCCACAGGCGTCGCCCCAGGTCGACCACGCACCACAGCGTGCCCAGGGCCGCCAGCAGCGACGGCAGCAGGAAGGCCACGCGCCACTGCCCGACCAGGCTGTACAGCGTGGCCTGCCACCACATCAGCATCGGCGGCTTGTCCGAGTACAGCTCGGTGCCGCGATGCGGGAACAGCCACTGCCCGCTGTCGAACATCTGCTTGGCCACCAGCGCGAAGCGCGGTTCGTCCGACGGCCACGGATCACGAAGGCCCAGCCCGGCCCCCAGCACCAGCAGGGCCATCGCCACGAACAACCACGTCTCGCGCGACGCGCGGGATTTCAGCATGGGACTCGGAACGTCAGCGGGGTCAGGCTGTTTTTAGCAGACGCGCGTAAAAGAAACCGTCAGCATCGTTGTCACCCGGCAGGCGCTGGCGCGCAATCCCCTCGCAATCGAGGCCGAATGTGTCATCCAGAGGCTGTGCCGCTGCGTCCGGATGCCACTTCAGGAAGGCTCGCACCTGATCGACGTTCTCGGCGCGCAGGATCGAACAGGTGGCGTACAGCAGCACGCCTCCCGGGCGCAGCATCGACCAGCAGGCCTCCAACAGGCGGGCCTGCACGCCGACCAGCGCATCGATGTCCTCGGCGCGGCGGTGGAACATCACGTCCGGCTGGCGGCGGATCACGCCGGTGGCCGAGCACGGGGCATCCAGCAGGATGGCGTCGAACGGCGTGCCATCCCACCAAGCCCCGGGATCGCTGGCATCGGCCACCCGGGTCTGCGCGCCCTCACCCACACCGGTGCGGGTATAGGTATCGCGGGCGCGCGCGAGTCGACGCGCATCGATATCGAGCGCCAGCAGGCGCAGACTGGGGTCACGTTCCAGCAGGTGCGCCGACTTGCCACCGGGTGCCGCACAGGCGTCCAGCACGCGGGCGCCGGTCGCGGGCGCCAGCGCGTCGGCTGCGCATTGCGCCGACAGGTCCTGTACCGACAGTGCACCGTCGGCAAAACCCGGCAGCTGGTTCACCGCAACTGGGGCCGCCAGGCGCAGTGCATCGGCGCAGAGCGCGCTGGGTTCGGCGGCAATGCCCGCCTCGGCCAGTGCCGCCAGTGCCTTGTCACGGCCGCCGTGCTGGCGGTTGGCACGCAGCCACAACGGTGCCGGTTGCAGGCTGGCGCTGAAGATCGCGTCGGCCTGTACCGGCCAATCGCGTTCCACCGCATCGGCCAGCCATTCCGGGAAGGCATCGCGCGCCGGCTGCTCCGGGAAACCTTCGCGCTGCGCGCGGCGCAGGATCGCATTGACCAGGCCGGCCTGGCGCTCACGGCCCAGCGCACGCGCGGCATCGACCGTGGCCGACAGCGCCGCATGCGCCGGCAGTTCCAGAACGTCCAGCTGGGCGAAGCCCACCATCAACAGGGTGCGCAGATCGGCGTCGCGCGCCGACAGCGGCTTCTGCATCCACGACTGCAAGGCAGCGTCATAGGTACTGCGGCGACGCAGCACCGCAAAGCACAGCGCTTCCAGCAAGGCACGATCGCGGCTGTCGGCCAGCTTCGGCAGCGCCCAGGCCAGTTCGGCCTTCAATGAACGGCCACGGGTGAACACCTGTGCCAGCACACGTGCGGCCAGCATGCGGGTGGCCGCGCCCGGCGCCGCCTTGGCCACGGAGAAATCGTTCTGCTTCGACACCGCTTATGCTCCCACGCGCAGATCACGGCGGGCGTTGAGGTAGTCGGCGGCGGTGATCGCCTTGCCGCCTTCGCGCTGCAGCGTACGCAAGCGCAGTGCGCCCTGGCCACAGGCGATGTCGATGCCATCGCGGCTGGCCGCCAGCACCGTGCCCGGCGCTTGGCCGTGGGCCTCCTCCAGCGCCACCGCGCCATGGATGCGCACGCGTTCGCCAGCCAGCGTCGCTTCGGCGATCGGCCACGGATTGAAGGCACGCACGGTACGCGCCAGCACATCGGCGCCCTGCGCCCAGTCCAGACGGGCTTCGGCCTTGTCCAGCTTGTGCGCATAGGTCACGCCCTGCTCCGGCTGCGGCCGCGCGATCGGCTTGATGCCGGCCCGCAGCAGGCCCAGGCCGTCGGACAGGACCTGTGCACCCAGCTCGGCCAGCTTGTCATGCAGCTGGCCACCGGTATCGGTGGCAGCGATCGGCAGTTCCTGGTGCAGCAGCACCGGGCCGGTATCCAGGCCTGCTTCCATCTGCATCAGGCACACACCGGTCTTTGCGTCACCGGCCTGGATCGCACGCTGGATCGGCGCCGCCCCGCGCCAGCGTGGCAACAGCGAGGCATGCACGTTCCAGCAGCCGTGGGTCGGGATCGCCAGTACCGCCTTGGGCAGGATCAGGCCGTAGGCCACCACCACCATCAGGTCCGGCTGCAGGTCGCGCAGCTGCTGCTGTGCAGCCTCGTCCTTCAGTGATTCGGGCTGGTAGACCGGAATGCCACGGGCCACCGCCTCGAGCTTGACCGGCGACGGTGCCAGGCCACGGCCACGGCCGGCCGGCCGGTCAGGCTGGGTATAGACGGCCACGACCTCGTGGTGGCGCGCCGCGGCGCGCAGCGACGACACCGCGAATTCCGGCGTACCGGCAAAGACAATCCTCATGGCTACCCCACTTGCAGGATGGATTCGTGCAGGAAAGAAAACGGCGCCGTCGGCCGGCGCCGTGCAGCCCGCGCGCGTCGCGCAGGCACGGGCCACCCAAAGGGCGGCCCGGATGGGCGATCACGCCACGTGCTTGCGCTGCTTGGCCAGCTTCTTGCGGACCATCTCGCGCTTGAGCGGCGACAGGTAGTCGATGAACAGCTTGCCGTCCAGGTGGTCCATCTCGTGCTGGATGCAGGTGGCCAGTACTTCACCGGCCTCCAGCTGCTGTTCCTGGCCGTTGCGGTCCAGGTACTTCACGGTGATGGTGTCGGCGCGGGTGACGTCGGCGAAGATGCCCGGGACCGACAGGCAGCCCTCCTGGTACACCCGGCCCCCGTCCCTGGCGACGATTTCCGGGTTGATGAACACATGCGGTTCATTCTTTTCTTCGCTGACATCGATGACCATGAAGCGCTTGTGCACGTCCACCTGGGTGGCCGCCAGGCCGATGCCCGGGGCGTCGTACATGGTCTGGAACATGTTGTCGATCAGTTCCTGGAAGGCCGGCGTGGTGACTTCGGCGGCGTCGATCAACGCAGCCTTGGTACGCAGGCGCGGATCGGGGAACTCGAGAATGGGGAGAAGGGCCATGGCTGTTTCCGGATAGGGGGCCGGCACGCCGGCATACGTCGCAGATTCTAGCTCCAACGCTTGCCTTGCGCCCCGGTTTCTGGACTATAGTGCGTGGACCTGTTGGGGAATCAGGGCTTCACACCTATGTTGCTTCGTTTTCGTACGGTCGTCGCCGCGGCGATGCTGACCGTGGCTGCCTATGCTACCGCCGTGGAAGTGAATGGCGGGCACCCGGACACCTATGTGGTCCGAAAAGGGGATACGTTGTGGGATATCGCCGCACGTTTCCTGCAGAAGCCTTGGCTGTGGCCGGAGATCTGGCAAGCCAATCCGCAGATCGCCAACCCGCACCTGATCTATCCAGGTGACGTGCTGAGCCTTGCCTACCTGGACCGGGTGACCGTGTCCCAGGCCGGCCCGCGCCAGGAGGCCCCGATCGACGCCATTCCGCTGGCCCAGGTCGAGCCGTTCCTGAAGCAGCTGAGCGTTGTCGACAGCATCAAGCAGCTGCCCTACGTGGTCGGCCTGGAGGACAGCCGCCTGCGCGTGTCCGGCGGTGACACCGTCTACGTGCGCCTGGCCGATGCCCAGGTGGGCCAGCGCTGGGCCGTGGTACGCCCGACCGTACGGTACGCCCAGCCCAAGCCGACTGAAGACCTGACCGCCAATGGCGACGTGACCCCGGGCAGCGGCAACCTGTGGAAGGCCTACAACGCGCCCAACGCCCGCCGTGGCGTGCTCGGCTACGAGCTGGCCCAGGTCGCTACCGGCACCATCACCCAGATTGCCGGCGGCAAGGTCGAGGCCTCCACGCTGGTGCTGGACAAGAACGACGGCGGCCGCGAAGTGCGCGCCGGTGACCGCCTGGTGCCGGTCGAAGCCAAGCCGTACGACCTGCAGTTCATCCCTCATGTACCCGCTGCCGGTGTCGAGGGTGTGGACGTGCGCGTGCTGGCCGTCACCGACATGTTCAATGCCGGTGGCCCGCGCGACGTGATCGCGATCTCGGCCGGCCGTGCCCAGGGCGTGGACAACGGCACCGTGTTCTCGCTGTGGCGCCCGGGCCGCCATGTGGCGCACCGCATGAAGTACCCGAACTCCTCGCGCATGGACGACTCGCTCAGCACCGGCGCGGGCCGGGTCTCGCTGCCGGATGAGTATGCCGCACACGCGATGGTGTTCCGTACCTTCGACAACGTCAGCTACGCGCTGGTGATGCAGGGCGTGAAGCCGGTGCAGGTCGGTTACAACGCGCTGCACCCGGACGCGAAGTAACCGTTGCCGGGCGTGCCGGCCGCTGCGCGGCAGGCGTCTGCGGGAAAACCTGACGATCACGTGCGAAGGCGCCCTAGGGCGCCTTTGTTGTGTTCGGCCGATAGTGGGGGATGACCACGCATGCATATGAGGCGCTGCTGCGCCTGTTGATGGCGGGAGGCGCACTGGCGCCACGACGGGCCCTGCTGCAGGCCGCGGGCGGTGCGCAAGCCGCCATCGCGCAAGGCCCGGCGAACTGGCGCGCGCACGGCTGCACGCCGGAGCAATGCGCCGCGCTGGAACGTCCCGACGCCCGGGCGCGTGCAGCCGCCCTGCGCTGGCTGGAACAGGACAACCATCACCTGCTGCCCTGCACCGATCCGGCCTTTCCACCCTCGTTGCTGGAGGTGCCCAACCCGCCGCTGGCGCTGTTCGTCGCCGGTGACACCAGCCTGGCCTGGCGCCCGTCGGTGGCGCTGGTCGGCAGCCGTTCCCCCACCCCGGGCGGGCGCGCACTGGCCGCGCGTTTTGCCGGCTGTTTCGTCGAAGCGGGCCTGGCGGTGACCAGCGGCCTGGCCGCAGGCATCGATGCGGCTGCGCACCAGGCCACGCTCGAGGCCGGTGGCTGCACCGTGGCGGTGATCGGCACGGGCCCTGACCGCGCCTATCCGGACAGCCACGCCCAGCTGCAGGCGCGCATCGCCGCCGAAGGCGTGGTGCTCAGCGAGTACCTGCCGGGTACGGCGGCCCGCCCAGGTCACTTCCCCGCGCGCAACCGGCTGGTGGCCGGGCTGGCGCTGGCCACCGTGGTGGTCGAGGCCGCGCAGCGTTCGGGCGCGCTGATCACCGCGCGCCTGGCCGCCGAGGCAGGCCGCGAGGTCTGTGCCCTGCCCGGGTCGGTGCTCAACCCGCGCGCGGCTGGTTGCCACCGCCTGATCCGCGAGGGCGCGGCGCTGGTCGAGCGCCCCGAGGAGGTTCTGGAACTGCTTGCCCCTGCCCTTCGCCTGCAGCTGCCGGGCTTGCAATCGCGGCTGTCCACCCCCACTGAACAGGCACTGCCGGCCCTCCTGCCGGCGCGCTGGGCCGACGACCCTGACTACCAGTGCTTGTGGCGAGCCCTGGACCACAACCCAAGCGGTATGGATTCACTGATCACGCGCTGTGGATTGACGGCGCCCCAGGTGTCCTCCATGCTGCTGGCCATGGAACTGGCGGGAATCGTGGTGTGCGTACACGGCCGCTACTGTCGAACTCCCTAGTTTCTTCACCTCCACAGCGTCGCGCGACGCAGGCCGAGGGGCAATGAAAGAGAGCATCCTGGATGTACTGCTGTACCTGTTTGAACACTATTTCAGCGAAGATGCGGACCTGATCCGTGACCGCGATTCGCTGCAGAACGGCCTGATCCAGGCCGGTTTCAGCCCCACCGAGATCAACAAGGCGTTCGACTGGCTCGATGCCCTGGCCGCGCAGCGGCCGAGCGTGGCCCAGGCGCGGGTCGATGGCCCCGTGCGCATCTACCATGGCCCCGAGCTGGACAAGCTGGATGTGGAATGCCGCGGCTTCCTGCTGTACCTGGAACAGCACGGCATCCTCGACGCCGACCAGCGCGAGCTGGTGCTGGACCGGGCGATGGCCCTGGACCAGGACGAACTGGACCTGGACGACCTGAAATGGGTCGTGCTGATGGTGCTGTTCAACCAGCCCGGCTCCGAAGCGGCCTATGCCTGGATGGAGACGCAGATGTTCATGGACGAGCCAGAACCCCTTCACTGACCGTACACTTGGGGGCATAGCGCATTCAGGAGCGTCCCCGTGAGCGAGTGGTTCCATGCAGAAGGCAACCGGCAGCAAGGCCCGCTGCCGGCGGAACAGTTGGTCGAGTTGTTCCGAAACAACCAGATCTCCCTGGACACCCTGGTCTGGCGCGACGGCCTGCCGCAATGGCAGCCGTTGCGCACCGTTGTCGACGAGCTGGGCCTGATCGTGCCGGCGCTGGACGTTGCTGCGCCGGCCCAGCAACCCGAGCCGGAACCGGAACCGGTGGCCCCGCCTCCGCCGCAGCCGCCTGTACTGCCGCCGTCCACGCCCTATGCCACCCAGGCGGCGGCTGGGGTCCTGCCGCCGCCGAAGAAGAAGCTCTCCGGTTGCGCCCTGACCGCGATCATCGGCGGCGGCCTGCTGCTGGTACTGGTACCGATCATGGCCATCCTCGCGGCGATCGCCCTGCCCGCATACAACGACTACACCGTGCGTGCCAGGATCGCGACTGCGGTCAATGCCCTGCAGCCGCTGAAGCAGCAGGTGCAGCACTTCGCCGACGATGAAGGCCGCTGCCCCGGTGCCAACGATGCCGGTTTCCCGGCCCCGGGTGACTTCACCCAGGCCGGCCTGTCGGCGGTGAACATCGGCCGCTTCAACAACGGCCACTGTGGCATCGAAGCAACGCTGGCCGTGCCCGGCAAGAGCCTCGATGGCGACCTGCTGTGGCTGGAATATGATCGCGACAGCGGCCGCTGGGAATGCAGCGGTGAAAGCGACGACAAGTACCTGCCGACGTCATGCCGCGGCTGAGCCACGCGCACGGCAGCACATCCAAGGACGATCCAACAGGGAACATGCAATGACTGAGTGGTACTACGCCGTAGGACAGCAACGCCAGGGCCCGCTGTCGGTCCAGGAGATCCGCCAGCGCTTCCAGCGCGGCGAACTGAACCTGGACACCCTGGTCTGGCGCGAAGGCATGGCCCAGTGGGCTGCACTGCGCCAGGTGGTCGATGAACTGGGCCTGCAGACGCTGGCCGACGCCAGCACCGCCACTGCCAGTGGCGGCTTCGACCTGCGCAGCGACTACGCCGCCATCGACAACGGCACTGCGCCGCTGCCTGGCACGGGCGCGCTCAGCAGCTCACCCTACAACGCACCGGCCGCCGCCGCTGCCGGTGGCGCGCGGCCGGTGATCGGCGGCGAGGTGGTCTACGCCGGCTTCTGGAAGCGCGTCGCGGCCTACATGATCGACTACTTCGTGCTGGCCGTGCCGGGCGGCATCATCGGCGCCATCATCGGCGTGGTGCTTGGCGCCAGCATGGGCGCGGTGGGCAGTGGCGAGACCTCCATCGAAATCGTCGCGCAGCTGGCCAGCGCGCTGATCAACATGGCCATCGGCGTGGCCTACTACACCTGGTTCCATTCCTCGCAGGGCGGCGCCACGCTGGGCAAGATGGCGGTCGGCATCAAGGTCGTGCGCAGCAATGGTGACCGCCTGACCCGTGGCCGCGCCTTCGGTCGCTACTGGGCCATGCTGCTGAGCAGCTTCACCCTGGGCATCGGCTTCCTGATGGCCGCCTTCACCGAGCGCAAGCAGGGCCTGCACGACATGATCTGCGACACCCTGGTGGTCGACCGCTGGGCCTACACCGACCAGCCGCAGCTGCAGCGCCATGAGCTGGGTACGGTCACCATCGTGATCCTGGTACTGACCGGCCTGCTGACGGTGGCGGGCCTGGTGCTGCTGGTGGCTGCGGTCGGCTTCATCGCCAAGATGGCCTCATGAACGGCCATCCTCACGTCTGGCTGCTTGACAGGGGCTGGCCGGGCGTGATTCCTCTAATAAGGTGAAACCTGAACGCCCGGCACACTACCGGGCGTTCAGCGTATTGATTTGTCCGTGGCCGCTTCACTAATGCGGCCGTTTGCTCCACCCTAGCGGCCCCTTCCCTGCGGCTCGCCCCACAGACACTGCTGCCATGCCCAAGCACCTGCTCATCGTCGAATCGCCGGCCAAGGCCAAGACGATCAACAAATACCTCGGCAAGGACTACACCGTCCTGGCCTCGTATGGGCATGTGCGTGACCTGATTCCGAAGGAAGGCGCGGTCGACCCGGACAACGGGTTCGCCATGTACTACGACCTGATCGACAAGAACGAAAAGCATGTCGATGCGATCGCCAAGGCCGCCAAGGGCGCCGACGACATCCTGCTGGCAACCGACCCGGATCGCGAGGGTGAAGCGATCAGCTGGCATATCGCCGAGATCCTGAAGGAACGCGGGCTGGTCAAGGACAAGCCGATGCAGCGCGTGGTGTTCACCGAGATCACCCCGCGCGCCATCAAGGAAGCGATCAGCCAGCCGCGTGCGATCGCCAGCGACCTCGTCGACGCCCAGCAGGCCCGTCGCGCACTTGACTACCTGGTCGGCTTCAACCTGTCGCCGGTGCTGTGGCGCAAGGTGCAGCGCGGCCTGTCTGCCGGCCGCGTGCAGAGCCCGGCGCTGCGCATGATCGTCGAGCGCGAGGAAGAGATCGAAGCCTTCATCGCCCGCGAGTACTGGTCGATCGCTGCCGAGTGCGCGCACCCGTCCCAGCACTTCAATGCCAAGCTGGTCAAGCTGGACGGGCAGAAGTTCGAGCAGTTCACCGTCACCGATGGCGACACCGCTGAAGCGGCGCGCATGCGCATCCAGCAGGCCGCGCAGGGCTCGCTGCACGTTACCGACGTCGCCAGCAAGGAGCGCAAGCGCCGCCCGGCGCCGCCGTTCACCACCTCCACCCTGCAGCAGGAAGCCTCGCGCAAGCTCGGCTTCACCACCCGCAAGACCATGCAGGTGGCGCAGAAGCTGTATGAAGGCGTGGCCATCGGCGACGAAGGCACCGTCGGCCTGATTTCGTACATGCGTACCGACTCGGTGAACCTGTCGCAGGACGCGCTGGCGGAAATCCGCGACGTGATCGCCCGCGACTACGGCATCGCCTCGCTGCCGGACCAGCCCAACACCTACCAGACCAAGTCGAAGAACGCCCAGGAAGCGCACGAAGCCGTACGCCCGACCTCGGCCCTGCGCACCCCGTCGCAGGTCGCCCGGTTCCTTACCGACGACGAGCGGCGCCTGTACGAGCTGATCTGGAAGCGTGCGGTGGCCTGCCAGATGATCCCGGCCACGCTCAACACGGTCAGCGTCGACCTGTCGGCCGGCAGCGAACACGTGTTCCGCGCCAGCGGCACCACCGTGGTCGTGCCCGGCTTCCTGGCCGTGTACGAGGAAGGCAAGGACAACAAGAGCGCCGAGGACGAGGATGAGGGCCGCAAGCTGCCCGCGATGAAGCCGGGCGACCGCATCCCGCTGGAACGCATCCTGGCCGAACAGCATTTCACCCAGCCACCGCCGCGCTACACCGAAGCGGCGCTGGTGAAGGCGCTGGAAGAGTACGGCATCGGCCGTCCCTCGACCTACGCCTCGATCATCCAGACCCTGCTGTTCCGCAAGTATGTGGAAATGGAAGGCCGCAGCTTCCGCCCGTCCGACGTGGGCCGCGCGGTGTCCAAGTTCCTGTCCAGCCACTTCACCCAGTACGTGGATTACGACTTCACTGCCAGGCTTGAGGACGAGCTCGATGCCGTCTCGCGCGGTGAGGAAGAATGGATCCCGCTGATGGCCCGTTTCTGGGAGCCGTTCAAGGAACTGGTCGAAGACAAGAAGGAATCGGTCGACCGCGCCGAGGCCAGTGGCGCGCGCGAGCTCGGCACCGACCCCAAGACCGGCAAGCCGGTCAGCGTGCGGCTGGGTCGCTTCGGGCCGTATGCCGCCATCGGCAGCACCGCCGAGGACGCCGAGGAAAAGCCGAAGTTCGCCTCATTGCGCCCCGGCCAGTCGATGCACACCATCTCGTTGGAAGACGCGCTGGAACTGTTCCTGATGCCGCGCGCACTGGGCGAGGACAAGGGTGAGCCGGTCAGCGTCGGCATCGGCCGCTTCGGCCCGTTCGCCAAGCGCGGCAGCACCTACGCCTCGCTGAAGAAGGAAGACGACCCGTACACCATCGACCTGGCCCGCGCCGTATTCCTGATCGAAGAGAAGGAAGAGATCGCGCGCAACCGGATCATCAAGGAGTTCGAGGGCAGCGACATCCAGGTGCTGAACGGCCGCTTCGGCCCGTACATCAGCGATGGCAGGATGAACGGCAAGATCCCCAAGGATCGCGAGCCGTCATCGCTGACCCTGGCTGAAGTGCAGCAGCTGATGGAAGAAACCGGCAAGCCGGTGCGCAAGGGCTTCGGCGCCAAGAAGGCCGCTGCGAAGAAGGCACCGGCCAAGAAGGCTGCGGTGAAGAAGGAAGCAGCGCCGAAGAAGGCCGCGGCCAAGAAAGCGCCGGCCAAGAAGGCTGTGAAGAAAGCTGCCGCAAAGAAGGCACCGGCGAAGAAGGCCGTCAAGAAGACCGCTGCAAAGAAGTAGATCCACGCCATGCGCGGCATCAGGAACAGTTCCAGCGCGTCTTCC
>NZ_KV791402.1:0-929 GCF_001807895.1 Stenotrophomonas sp. HMSC10F07 | reverse complement strand
ATCCGCCGCGGGCGTGCCGTCGGCCCCGGCCGCGCCTGCAGCACCGGCCGCGCCGGCCGAACCCGCTGACGCGACCGGGCCCGACGATGCCGATGTGGCCGATGTCGGCGACGCCACGGGCATGGCCGAAGACGATGAAGGCACGACGTCGGCCGCCACCTCCATCACCACCTACGGTCGCCTGGACCTGGGCAGGTCGCCCCGGGAGGCCTTCGTTCTGGTTGATGGTGATTCGACCTTCGCCAACGGCGGCATGGACGACGTGACGGTGGCCCGCAGGCAGCTCGGCAAGGGCCCGGCGTTGTGGTTCCGCCAGGGTGACAAGCGCTACGTGGTGCGTGACCCGATGCTGATCCAGAGCCTGCAGCGTGCCTACAGCGGTGCCGTAGAGCTGGGCCGCCAGCAGAGCGAACTGGGCCGCCAGCAAAGCGTGCTGGGTCGCCAGCAGGGCGAACTCGGCAGGCAGCTGGGTGAAATGGGCCGCCTGCAGGGCGAGCAATCGCGCCGCATCGCACTGATCGCCGCCGAGGCCGCGCGCAGTGCGATGGCCGCGCATGACATCAACCGCGAGGCGGCGGCGGAAGCGGCAAAGGCGGCGCGGGGCGCGACCTACGATGTGGCCGTTGCCCGCGAGGCGGCACGTGAGGCCGCCGCACAGGCACGTCGTGCGATGCAGGACGTGGACAACGAAACCGCGCGCGCCAGCGACACCCGCGAGATGCAGCGCCTGGCCAGCCAGCAGTCTGAACTGGCCAGCCGCCAGGCTGCGCTGGGCAGCCAGCAGGCCGCGTTGGGCGAGCGCCAGGCACGCGTGCATGCCCAGGCGTCGCAGCAGGCGCAGCAGGTGATCGCGCGCGCCCTGGCCAGTGGCAAGGCCGAGCGACTCTGAAACGGCGGTAGCGCCGGGCCATGCCCGGCGAGCGCAGCGG
>NZ_KV791401.1:0-3362 GCF_001807895.1 Stenotrophomonas sp. HMSC10F07 | reverse complement strand
TTGAAAATCCCCGTGTCGGCGGTTCGATTCCGTCTTCGGCCACCATCTTTCGAGACCTGCAGAGATGCAGGTCTTTTTTTGTCCGTGCTTCGCGCGCACTGCACGAGTGGCGGATGCGGCGCCTGCGCACACGCCCGGTTGACGAAACATTTACACCGGCATGCGCGGCGGCACCTACGCTCCAGACTCCTGCCTGGAGCCTACCGATGCCTCTGCGCCCCGCCCTGTTCGCCTGCCTGCTGCTGGCCGCTTTCCCGGTGATCGCCACTGAACCTGTGCGCGCGGTCGAACGCCTGGACATCGATCGCTACGCCGGCCAGTGGCACGAGATTGCGCATCTTCCGGTCTCGTTCCAGAAGCAGTGCGTGGGCGAGATCACCGCCAACTACGGACTGCGCAGCGATGGCCGCATCAGTGTCACCAACGCCTGCCGCAACGGCGACGGTGAGCGCGTGGTCGCCGAAGGCGTGGCACGCGCGGTGGCCGGCCATCCCGGCCAGTTGCAGGTGCGCTTCGCGCCGGACTGGCTGAGCTGGGTCCCGCTGGTCTGGGCCGACTACTGGGTGCTGGCGCTGGACCCGGACTATCAGTGGGCACTGGTCGGTGAACCGGACCGGAAGTACCTGTGGATCCTCTCGCGCCTGCCGGAAATGGATCGCGCACGCTTCGAAGCGCTGAAAGAAAAAGCCGAGGCCATGGGCTACGACCTGCGCCCGCTGCGCCTGATGGCCCCGCTTCGCGATACGCCCGCCGATTGAACCGCGTCGCAACCGCGGCGCCGCGCGCGCGCCGTCCGGCACCGCGCACGCCCGACCGCCATCTTCACGCGCTACCCTCTGCGACGGGTCGCCACAGGCGATCCAAACAACCATACGCCGTAGTATGCTTATCCAAACGCACCCCTCCAGAGGACTTGCGCCCATGCTCCACCGTTTCCGTATCGCCTTGATTGTCCTGTGCACCCTCGCCCTTGTTGCCTGCAACAACGGCATCGTCAAGCGTGTTTCGGAACCGGCGGCCAGCCTGCAGCAGCTGACCGTGCGTGCCGACGGCAACTGGACCGTGGCCCTGCGCCTGCAGAACTTCAGCTCGATGCCGATGACCTTCGATGACGTCTCGCTGGCGCTGACCGTCGGCGACAACGAAGCCGGCACCCTGCACGCGAAGCCTGGCATCTCCATCGGCGGCACCTCCGCCGACGTGATCAATGTCGACCTGGTGCCCAGCTCGGCCGCGCGCCTGGTGGTGGCCGATGCGCTGGCCAGCAACCGCACCCTGGCCTATGGCCTGAAGGGAACGGTGGCGGCCACGCCGCAGGAAAAGAAGCAGCGCAGCTTCGACATCAGCAGCCGCAGCACCCTCAACCAGGCCCCCGGCCTGCCCGGCGTGCTGCGCTGAACGCGCCTTTCGTGGCGGCGCCCGGCGCCGCTCTCCCCTGCCCTGATCAAATCGAGACGTACCGATGAGCAGCTACACCGCCCCGCTTTCCGACCTCCGTTTCGCCCTGCACGACGTGCTCAAGGTCGAACCCCTGTTCGCCCGCCTGGGCTTCACCGACGCCACCGCCGACGTGGTCGATGCCGTGCTGGAAGAAGCCGGCCGCTTCAGCGCCACCGTGCTGGCCCCGCTCAACAGCGTCGGCGACGAGATCGGCTGCGTGCTCGACCAGGCCACCGGTGAAGTGACCACCCCGCCCGGCTTCAAGCAGGCCTACGACCAGTTCGTCGATGGCGGCTGGACCGGCCTGACCGCCTCGCCGGAGCTGGGCGGCCAGGGCCTGCCGCACACTCTGGGCGTGCCGCTGAACGAAATGATCAATGCCGCCAACCTGGCGTGGGGCAACTTCCCGCTGCTCTCCCACGGCGCCATCGAAGCGCTGAAGCAGCATGGCGAGGCCTGGCAGCACGAGGCTTTCCTCAAGCCGCTGATCGAGGGCCGCTGGACCGGCACCATGTGCCTGACCGAACCGCACTGCGGTACCGACCTCGGCCTGCTCAAGACCAAGGCCGAGCCGAACGCCGATGGGAGCTATTCGATCACCGGCACCAAGATCTTCATCACCGCCGGCGAGCACGACCTGACCGGCAACATCGTGCACCTGGTGCTGGCCAAGCTGCCCGACGCTCCCCCGGGTGCCAAGGGCATCTCGCTGTTCGTCACCCCGAAGTTCAAGGTCGACCGCGACGGCAACGTCGGCGAGCGCAACGCACTGCGCTGCGGCTCGATCGAGCACAAGATGGGCATCAAGGGGTCGGTCACCTGCGTGATGAACTTCGATGGCGCGCAGGGCTACCTGGTCGGCCAGCCGCACAAGGGCCTGCAGGCGATGTTCACCATGATGAACACCGCGCGCCTGGGGGTCGGCCTGCAGGGCGTCGGCCTGTCCGAGCGCGCCTACCAGAACGCGCTGAAGTACAGCCGTGAGCGCCTGCAGTCGCGCGCCCTGAGTGGTGCCAGGTTCCCGGACAAGCCGGCCGACCCGATCCTGGTCCACCCGGATGTGCGCCGCATGCTGCTGACGGTGAAGTCGCTGGTCGAAGGCAGCCGCCTGCTGGCGCTGCACGCCGCCACCCTCATCGACGTTGCCCACCATGCCGAGGATGCCGCTGAGCGCGAGCGCGCCGACACCCTGGTGAGCTTCCTGACCCCGATCTCGAAGGCCTGCCAGACCGAATGGGGCATCGAGAACACCTACAACGCCCTGCAGTGCTTCGGTGGCCACGGCTACATCCGCGAGCACGGCATGGAGCAGCTGGCCCGCGACGCCCGCATCACCACGCTGTATGAAGGCACTACCGGCATCCAGGCGCTGGACCTGATCGGCCGCAAAACCGCGTCCAGCCAGGGCGCCGGCCTGAAGCTGATGCTGGCCGAGATCGAAGCCTTCGCCAAGGAACACGAGGGCAACGAAGCGCTGGCCGAGTTCATTGGCCCGCTGCGCGCCAAGGCCGCCGAATGGGGCAAGCTGACGATGGACGTGCTGCAGCGCGCGGCCGCCAATCCGGACGAACTGGGCGCAGCAAGCTACGACTACCTGTTCTATTCGGGTTACGTGGTGCTGGCCTACTGGTGGGCCCGCAGCGTCGCCGCCGCCGACGCCAGCGCACACGGCGCCGCTTTCGCCCAGGGCAAGCGCGAGACTGCGCGGTTCTACTTCGCCCGTGTGCTGCCGCGCACGCTCAGCCACGCCGCCGCGATCCAGTCCGGCGCCGCCCCGCTGATGGCGATGGACGACGAGCGCTTCGGCGCCTGAGCCGGGCTACGCCCGGCACCCGCGGTAGTGCCGGCCGCTGGCCGGCGACCGCAAAAGCAACAGCTGCATCCCGGTGGATGGCGGGGCGGTGTGGGTTGGCAGGACACGC
>NZ_KV791400.1:38320-50597 GCF_001807895.1 Stenotrophomonas sp. HMSC10F07 | reverse complement strand
AGCTGGCGGCGGCCAGCGCCTGCCCGGTGCGGCTGGCGGTGGCGCGACCGAGCAGGCCGGCCAGCCAGCGGCCGGTCTCGGCCAGTGCCGGCAGGTCCACGCCGCTGTCCAGGCCCAGGCCCTGCAGCAGATAGACCACATCCTCGCTGGCGACGTTGCCGCTGGCGCCCTTGGCATACGGGCAGCCACCGGCGCCGGAGACCGCGCTGTCGACCACGCGCACGCCTTCTTCCAGGCAGGTGGCGATGTTGGCGATGGCCTGGCCGTAGGTGTCGTGGAAGTGCACGGCCAGTGCCGTCATCGGAATCTCGGCGGCAACCGCCTGCAGCATCGCCCGAGCCTTGCGCGGGGTGCCGACGCCGATGGTGTCGCCCAGTGAGATTTCGTAACAACCCATCTGGTGCAGGGCGCGCGCCACCCGCACCACGTCGGCCAGTGGCACCTCGCCCTGGTAGGGGCAGCCGAGTACGGTGGAGACATAGCCGCGCACGCGCACGCCATCGGCGGCGGCGCGGCGCAGGATCGGCTCGAACCGGGCCAGCGATTCGTCGATGCCGGCATTGGTATTGGTACGGTTGAACGCCTCGGAGGCGGCGGTGAACACCGCCACTTCCTCCACGCCCACCGCACGGGCGCGGTCGTAGCCCTGTTCGTTCGGCACCAGTACCGGGTAGTGCACGCCCGGCCGGCGCTGGATGCCGGCATAGACCTCGGCGGCGTCGGCCAGTTGCGGGATCCACTTCGGGCTGACGAAACTGGTCGCCTCGATGCTGCGCAGGCCGGTGGCCGACAAGCGGTTGATCAGTTCGATCTTGTCGGCGGTGGACACCGACTGCTTTTCGTTCTGCAGCCCATCACGCGGGCCGACCTCGACGATGCGGACGTAATCGCTCATGCGGCTGCCCCATCGGACGGACGGTGGCAGACCGCTTCGATGTTGTTGCCGTCCGGGTCGAGCACGAAGGCGGCGTAGTAATCCGGGTGGTACCACGGGCGCAGGCCCGGGGCGCCGTTGTCGCGGCCACCGGCGGCGAGGGCGGCGGCGTGGAAGGCGTCCACCTGCGCGCGGCTGGCGCAGGCAAAGGCCACGTGCACGCCGTGACTGGTGGTGCCGCCATTGCCGAGCCAGAAGAACGGCTTGCCGTCGCTGCCGAAGCCGATGTGGTCGTGGTCACCGGTTTCTTCGGCGCTCACTTCCATCACGACGTCGATCTGCAGCGGCGCCAGTGCCTGCAGGAAGAAGGTCCTGCTGCGCGCCAGATCGGCGCTGGTCAAACCAAGATGATCGAGCATGTTCAGGCTTCCGTGACCCAGTGGGGGGCGCGCTTGTCGAGGAAGGCGCCCAGGCCTTCCTGGCCCTCGGCGGACACCCGCAGGCGCGCGATCAGGGCGGCATTATCCCGATCCAGCGCGTCGCGGTCATGGCTGTCGCGGACCTGCCGCACCAGCTGCTTGGCGGTGGACGAGGCGATCGGGCCGGCCTTGTCGAGCAGGGCCAGCTGGCGTTCCAGGGCTTCGTCCAGGCGTTCGGGCTCGACCAGCTGGTGGACCAGGCCGATGCGCAGCGCGGTATCGGCGTCGAAGTGCTCGCCGGTGGCGAACCAGCGCCGCGCCTGGCGCGGGCCGATGGCCTCGATCACGTAGGGCGAGATCACCGCCGGCAGCAGGCCGAGGCGGCTTTCGGTCAGGCCGAAGCGGGCCGAGGTGCTGGCGATGGCGATGTCGCAGCAGGCGACCAGGCCGACGCCGCCCCCGAAGGCGGCGCCATGGATCCGGGCCAGGGTCGGCTTGGGCAGCTCGTCCAGGGTGCGCATCAGCCGCGCCAGGGCCAGCGAGTCCTCGCGGTTGTCGGCCTCGCTGGCGGCGGCCATGCCGCGCATCCACTGCATGTCGGCACCGGCCGAGAAGGAAGCGCCGTGACCGGCGACCACCACGGCCCGGACCGAATCATCGCCGCCGGCGGCTTCCAGTGCGGCAGTCAGCCGGGCGATCAGGCTGGCGTCAAAGGCGTTGTGCAGCTCCGGCCGGTTCAGCCAGAGGGTGAGGACAGCGCCACGGCGCTCGATCTGCAAAGCATCGTTCATGGGATTCCAGGGTCACTCCATACCTGTATGGATCATAGCGGGCCATTGGTCATGGGCCATGACGCGACGCGGGAATGTTAGAATCGAGAACCATTTACATCCAGCAGAGAACACGCTAGATGACGCTGTCCGAACTGCCGCTGCACACCTCGGCCGTGGTCGAGTCCGTGCAGGACCTGCATGCCAACGATGCCATTGCCCGTCGCCTGCGCGAGCTGGGTTTCGTGAATGGCGAGGAAGTACGCTTGGTGGCCAAGGGCCCGGTGGGGGGCGAGCCGCTGCTGGTGCAGGTCGGGTTCACCCGGTTCGCGCTGCGGATCAGTGAAGCCAAGCGCGTCGTGGTCGACGCTGCCAGCCAGGAACGACGTGCATGACCGCCACTGTCTCCGCCTCACCGCTGCGCATCGCGCTGGTCGGGAACCCCAACAGCGGCAAGACCGCGCTGTTCAACCAGCTGACCGGCAGCCGGCAGAAGGTCGCCAACTACACCGGCGTCACCGTAGAGCGCAAGGAAGGTCGCCTGCGCGCGCCGTCCGGCCGCGAATTCGCCGTGCTCGACCTGCCGGGTGCCTACAGCCTGCATCCGGCCAGCCTGGATGAGGCGATCACCCGTGACCTGTGCCGGGGCTTCTACCCGGGCGAAGCTGCGCCGGACGTGCTGCTGTGCGTGATCGATGCCACCAACCTGCGCCTGCACCTGCGCTTCGCGCTGGAGCTGCGCGAGCTGGGCAAGCCGATGGTGGTGGCGCTGAACATGGTCGATGCCGCCCAGCGCCGTGGCATCCAGGTGGATGTGGCTGCGCTGGAGCGCGAGCTGGGCGTGCCGGTGGTGGAGACCGTGGCGGTGCGCAAGCAGGGTGCCAAGGCCCTGGTCGAGCGCCTCGATGCGATGGTGCCGCACCTGGATGCACCGGTGCCGGGCCCGGAAGGTGGCATCGACTACCATGCCAAGGTGCGCGAGATCCTGTCGGTCGCCGTGCGGATGCCAGCGCGGACCGCGAAGATCGACGACGCGCTGGACCGCTGGCTGCTGCACCCGGTGTTCGGGCTGATCAGCCTTGCAGTGGTGATGTTCCTGATCTTCCAGGCGGTGTACGCCTGGGCGACGCCGTTGATGGATGGCATCGAGGCTGGCTTCGCCTGGCTCGGTGCTCTCGTTGGCAGCGTGTTGCCGGAGGGTCCGCTGGCCAGCCTGCTGACTGACGGCATCATCGCCGGCGTCGGTGGCGTGGTGGTGTTCCTGCCGCAGATCCTGATCCTGTTCTTCTTCATCCTGGTGCTGGAGGAATCCGGCTACCTGCCACGTGCGGCGTTCCTGCTCGACCGCATGATGGCCGCCGCCGGCCTGTCCGGCCGCTCGTTCATCCCGCTGCTGTCCAGCTTCGCCTGCGCGGTGCCGGGCATCATGTCCACGCGCAGCATCCAGGACCCGCGTGACCGCCTGGCCACCATCCTGGTCGCACCGCTGATGACCTGCTCGGCGCGCCTGCCGGTGTACGCCCTGCTGATCGGTGCGTTCATTCCGCAGAAGACGGTGTGGGGGGGGTTCAACCAGCAGGGCCTGGTCCTGTTCGGCCTGTACGCCGCCGGCATCCTCAGTGCGCTGGCGATGTCCTGGATCATGAAGAAGTGGCGCCGCGACAAGAGCGAGCATCCGCTGATGCTGGAGCTGCCGTCGTACCGCCTGCCACATGTGCGTGACCTGGCGGTCGGCCTGTATGAGCGCGGCATGATCTTCCTCAAGCGCGTCGGCGGCATCATCCTGGCGCTGACCATCCTGCTGTGGGTGTTGCTGTCGTTCCCGGCGGCCCCGGCCGATGCCACGATGCCGGCCATCGACTACAGCTACGCCGGCCGGATCGGCCATGCGATGGCGGTGTTCTTCGCACCGCTGGGCTTCAACTGGCAGATCTGCATCGCGCTGATTCCGGGCCTGGCCGCGCGTGAGGTGGCGGTGTCTTCGCTGGCCACCGTGTATGCGCTGTCGGCCGCCGATGACGATGCCGCCAGCCAGGCGCTGACCCCGTTGATCAGCGATGGCTGGTCGCTGGCCACGGCCCTGTCGCTGCTGGTCTGGTACATCTACGCCCCGATGTGCATCTCGACGCTGGCTACCATCAAGCGCGAGACCAACTCGTGGAAGCAGATGGGCTTTGCCGCGTTCTACCTGTTTGCCGCGGCTTACGTGGCCGCGCTGATCACCTACCAGGTGACCAGCGCGCTGGGAGGCGGCTGATGGATACCGGGCTGCTGATCCAGTACCTGATCATCGCGGTGGCCGTGCTGGTCAGCGCCTGGGTGGTGCTGAAGAAGCAGTTCCCCGGTACCGTACGCAAGCTGCGCGGCGCATTGGCGCTGGCCCTGCTGAAGCCGGGTCGCGCGGCCTGGCTGCAGGCGCTGGGGCGGAAGATCGCGCCGCCGACCAGTGGGGGTGGCGGTGCCTGTGGGGGGTGCGACAGCTGCGGGCCGACTCCGCCGAAGCAGCGCTGACGCTGCTTTCCTGCTCTGGTGGGTGCGAACCCTGGTTCGCACACTTGCGGGCTTCATCCACGCATGGCGTGGATCTACCGGACGCAGGCCGGATTCAGACCTCTCTGCGGATGATCGCGCGGAAGTTCCCGCCCTGATTCAATCGCCGCACCGATTCGCGGTTTCCATGGGCTGCTGCGAAACCCGCCACGTCGGCCAGGGCATCGAGCAGCAGGGCCTTCAGCGCGTCGCGGTTGCCGGCCTCCAGCAGGTCATCAAGATCCTGCTGGATGAAGGTCCGGCGCAGGCCCGGCGTTTCTTCGATCCGCCAGTCGACATGGGGCGTGGGAATGCTGGAGCGGTACCGGAAAGCCGTTTCAAGATCGTCAGGCGCGAGGGGATACGCGAGCAGCTCTGGAAAGTAGAGTCCAGCATTCACATAGAAGCCCCGGCTTTCGCTGGCGCGCTGGTGATTCACGACAAGCAGGGCGTCATCCAGCAAGCGGTAGCGGGTGGTCGACGTCCCGGCATAACCGGTCTTCCTGGCGCATTTGCTGAAGACGGTCGAGGATTTCATGGGTTTTGCCCGGGCTGAGGGAAGGGCCACAGACTTGAAGGGGAGCGTTGCCGCGTCCAGTGGCAAACCCGTCACCGCAGGGGCATGCAGCATCGCAGCGATGGCGCTTGCCGGAGCGGGCGTGCTGCCGCTAGCCTGCAGGCATGAACCAGACTCCCCTGCGATTGCTCATTCACGGTGCCTCCGGGCGCATGGGCCAGGCCCTGCTGCGGCTGGCCGCCGAACATTCCGAAACCCTGCAGATCGTGGCCGCCGTGACCGGTCGCGCGCCGGCCCAGCGCGTAGTCGACGGTGTGCCGTTCTTCGCGGCCAGCGAACTGCCCGGTGCGCCGGTGTTCGACGTGGCCATTGACTTCAGCCTGCCGGAGGGCTTCGACCCGCTGCTGGCGCTGTGCGTGGATCGCGGGGCCGGGCTGGTGTCGGGTACCACCGGTATCTCCAGCACACAGCGCCAGGCGCTGGACGCCGCGGCGGCGAAGATCCCGCTGGTATGGGCCTCGAACTTCAGCCTGGGCGTGGCGGTACTGGACGAACTGGTGGAGCGGGCGGCGCAGGCGCTGGCCGGCTGGGACTGCGACATCGTCGAATCGCACCACACCCAGAAGAAGGACGCGCCATCGGGCACTGCATTGACCCTGGGCGCGGCCGCGCAGCGGGGCGGGGCGGAGCCGCACTACGCCAGCCTGCGCGCCGGCGACATCGTAGGCGAGCATTTGGTGCAGTTCACCGGGCTGGGCGAGCGCATCGAGCTGGTACACCGGGCCACCAATCGCGACATCTTCGCCCGCGGCGCCCTGTTTGCCGCCCGCCAGCTGCAGGGCCGGGCCCCGGGCAGCTACCGCGTGCGGGACCTGCTGCAGTAAGGCGGGTTGATTCCTGGGGTCGGATCCCTTTCCAGCGGAGAGGGCTCTGCCCCCATCCGAGGGCGCCTGGGGTCAGAGCCTTTCCCATTCGGTAATGGATCCGACCCCGCCTCCGGCCCGCATACCCGGCCGGATTGAAATGAATGCGCAATCGCCTGTTCATGAAGCGCGATAACCGCTGGCGTGAGCGCCCCGGCAGCGCTACAATTCGCACTCGCCGAATCACGAAAGCCGGACCGGTCCCAGACCGTACGTCCGCGCTTTTTTGCAACCGGATTTCCGTGAAGCGCAGGCGTGACTTCGGCAGCCCCCTCGGTAGCCAAAGTGAGATTCCCGTGACCCAAGCCGCAATCCTCGTCCTCGAAGACGGCACCGTATTCGAGGGCGAATCCGTAGGCGCGCCCGGCCTGTCCGTCGGTGAAGTGGTGTTCAACACCGCCATGACCGGCTATCAGGAAGTGTTGACCGACCCGTCCTACGCCCGGCAGATGGTCACGCTGACCTATCCGCATATCGGCAACACCGGCATGACCGACCAGGACGACGAAGCGTCCAAGGTGTGGTCGGCCGGCCTGATCGTGCGCGACGTTCCGCGCCGCCCCAGCAACTGGCGTAGCCAGGTGTCGCTGCAGGACTGGCTGATCCAGCGTGGGGTGGTCGCCATCGCCGGCATCGACACCCGCAAGCTGACCCGCATCCTGCGCGAGAAGGGTGCGCAGAACGGTGCGCTGATGGCCGGCGACATCGACGTGGAAAAGGCACTGGAAGCCGCCCGCAAGTTCCCGGGGCTGAAGGGCATGGATCTGGCCAAGGTCGTCACTACCGAGAAGACCTACACCTGGACCGAGGGCCAGCTGGACCTGGATGCCAACGCCTTCGTCAGCGTGCCGGCCAAGTACAAGGTCGTGGCCTACGACTTCGGCGTGAAGACCAACATCCTGCGCATGCTGGCCGAGCGCGGCTGCGAAGTGACCGTGGTGCCGGCGCAGACCCCGGCCGCCGAGGTGCTGGCACTGAAGCCGGACGGCGTGTTCCTGTCCAACGGCCCGGGTGACCCGGAACCGTGCGACTACGCCATCGAAGCGATCAAGACCTTCATCGACGTGAAGATCCCGACCTTCGGCATCTGCCTGGGCCACCAGCTGCTGGGCCTGGCCTCGGGCGCGCAGACCATGAAGATGGGCCACGGCCACCACGGTGCCAACCACCCGGTGCAGGACCTGGACAGCGGCCGGGTGATGATCACCTCGCAGAACCACGGTTTCGCGATCGATGAAGCAACCCTGCCGCCGACCCTGCGCGTGACCCACCGTTCGCTGTTCGACGGCACCAACCAGGGCGTGGCCCGCACCGACGTGCCGGCGTTCTCGTTCCAGGGCCATCCGGAAGCGTCGCCGGGCCCGCACGACGTCGGTCCGCTGTTCGACCGCTTCGTGGTGCTGATGAAGCAGGCCAAGGCGTGATCAGTACGCCGCCGGCCTGCCGGTGGCGTCGCGATGGACCGTAAACCCCGCATCGCTGCTGCCCCCGGCGCGGCGCTGCGGATCAAGATTCCTGATCGACAGCGTGCGATCACCCCCCTTGTCACGCTGTACTGACTTAGAGAAGAAAATGCCCAAGCGCACTGACCTCAAGACCATCCTCATCATCGGTGCTGGCCCGATCGTCATCGGCCAGGCCTGCGAGTTCGACTACTCCGGTGCCCAGGCCTGCAAGGCCCTGCGTGACGAGGGTTACCGCGTGGTGCTGGTCAACAGCAACCCTGCCACGATCATGACCGACCCGGAGATGGCCGACGCCGTCTACATCGAGCCGATCAACTGGCAGACGGTCGAGAAGATCATCGCCAAGGAAAAGCCCGATGCGCTGCTGCCGACCATGGGTGGCCAGACCGCGCTGAACTGCGCGCTGGACCTGGCCGACCACGGCGTGCTGGAGAAGTACAACGTCGAACTGATCGGCGCCAAGCGCGAAGCGATCCGCATGGCCGAAGACCGCGAGCTGTTCCGCGTGGCCATGGGTGAGATCGGCCTGGAGTGCCCGACTGCCGCCGTCGCCCACACCCTGGACGAAGCGCTGGAAATCCAGACCCGCGTCGGCTATCCGACCATCATCCGCCCCAGCTTCACCCTGGGCGGCAGCGGTGGCGGCATTGCCTACAACCGCGAAGAGCTGGTCGAGATCGTCAGCCGCGGCCTGGAACTGTCGCCGACCACCGAAGTGCTGGTGGAAGAGTCGGTGCTGGGCTGGAAGGAATTCGAGATGGAAGTGGTCCGCGATACTGCGGACAACTGCATCATCGTCTGCTCGATCGAAAACCTGGACCCGATGGGCGTGCACACCGGTGACTCGATCACCGTGGCCCCGGCCCAGACCCTGACCGACAAGGAATACCAGCGCCTGCGCGATGCCTCCATCGCCGTGCTGCGCAAGATCGGCGTCGATACCGGTGGCTCGAACGTGCAGTTCGGCATCAACCCGAAGACCGGCCGCGTGGTCGTCATCGAGATGAACCCGCGCGTGTCGCGTTCCTCGGCGCTGGCTTCCAAGGCCACCGGCTTCCCAATCGCCAAGGTCGCTGCCAAGCTTGCCGTGGGCTACACCCTGGACGAACTGAAGAACGAAATCACCGGCGGCCTGACCCCGGCCTCGTTCGAGCCGTCCATCGACTACGTCGTCACCAAGATCCCGCGCTTCGCCTTCGAGAAGTTCCCGGCCGCCGATGCCCGCCTGACCACCCAGATGAAGTCGGTGGGCGAGGTGATGGCGATGGGCCGCACCTTCCAGGAGTCGGTGCAGAAGGCCCTGCGTGGCCTGGAAACCGGCAAGGTCGGCTTCGACCCGACCGGCCTGGACCTGGGCAACGAAGACGACCTGCAGACCCTGCGTCGCGAGCTGAAGGCGCCGGGCCCGGAGCGCCTGTTCTTCGTCGCCGATGCGTTCCGCGCCGGCATGAGCGTGGAAGAGATCTACGCACTGTCGTTCATCGATCACTGGTTCCTGGACCAGATCGAGGAAATCATCGCGGCCGAAGCCGAAGTCGCTGCCGGCGGCATCGATGCGCTGGATGCCGCACGCCTGCGCAAGCTGAAGCGCGCTGGCTTCTCCGACGCGCGCCTGGCGCAGCTGACCGGCACCAACGAAGCCGCCATCCGCGCGCTGCGTCGTGCGCACAAGGTGCGCCCGGTCTACAAGCGCGTGGACTCCTGTGCCGGTGAGTTCTCCACCGGTACCGCCTACCTGTACTCGACCTACGAGGACGAGTGCGAGGCCGCGCCGAGCAACCGCGACAAGATCATGATCCTGGGCGGTGGCCCGAACCGCATCGGCCAGGGCATCGAGTTCGACTACTGCTGCGTGCACGCGGCACTGGCGCTGCGCGAGGATGGCTATGAAACCATCATGGTCAACTGCAACCCGGAAACCGTGTCGACCGACTACGACACCTCCGACCGCCTGTACTTCGAGCCGCTGACCCTGGAAGACGTGCTGGAAATCGTCGAACTGGAACAGCCGAAGGGCGTGATCGTGCAGTACGGCGGCCAGACCCCGCTGAAGCTGGCGCGCGCGCTGGAAGCCAACGGCGTGCCGGTGATCGGCACCAGCCCGGACTCGATCGACCTGGCCGAAGACCGCGAGCGCTTCCAGCAGCTGGTGGACAAGCTGGGCCTGAAGCAGCCGCCGAACCGCATCGCCCGCAATGATCAGGAAGCCCTGCTGCTGGCCCGCGAGATCGGCTACCCGCTGGTGGTGCGCCCGAGCTACGTGCTGGGCGGCCGTGCCATGGAAATCGTCTACGGCGAAGCCGACCTGGCCCGTTACGTGCGCGACGCTGTGAAGGTGTCCAACGATTCGCCGGTGCTGCTGGACCGCTTCCTCGACAATGCTGTCGAGTGCGACGTCGACATCATCGCCGACAAGGATGGCAACGTCCTGATCGGTGGCGTGATGGAGCACATCGAAGAAGCTGGCGTGCACTCGGGCGATTCCTCGTGCTCGCTGCCGCCGTACTCGCTGTCGGCTGAAACCCAGGCCGAACTGCGCCGCCAGGTGGTGGAGCTGGCCAAGGCCCTGAACGTGGTCGGCCTGATGAACACCCAGTTCGCGATCCAGACCAGCGACGAGGGTGCCGACACCATCTACCTGCTGGAAGTGAACCCGCGTGCCTCGCGCACCGTGCCGTTCGTGTCCAAGGCCACCGGCATGGCGCTGGCGAAGATCGCCGCCCGTTGCATGGCTGGCAAGAGCCTGGCCGAGCAGGGCGCGACCAAGGAAATCGTGCCGGACTACTACTCGGTGAAGGAAGCGATCTTCCCGTTCGCCAAGTTCCAGGGCGTCGATCCGATCCTCGGGCCGGAGATGCGCTCCACCGGCGAGGTGATGGGCGTCGGCCGCACCTTCAACGCCGCCTTTGCGCGTGCGCAGGAAGCCGGTGGCATCAAGGCACCGCCGGTCGGCAAGGCCTTCGTCTCGGTCCGCGACCCGGACAAGAAGCGCGTGCTGCCGGTGGCCAAGGCGCTGCTGGCGCGTGGCTACAGCTTGGTCGCCACCCGTGGCACCGCCGCGTGGCTGCAGCAGCACGGCATGGACTGCGAGATCATCAACAAGGTGGTCGAAGGCCGTCCGCACATCGTCGACTCGATCAAGAACGGCGAGATCGTCTACATCGTCAACACGACCGAAGGTCGTTCGGCGATCAACGACTCGTTCTCGATCCGCCGCGAGGCGCTGCAGCATCGCGTCACCTACTCGACCACCATTGCCGGCGCCAAGGCGCTGGTGGATTCACTGGAATTCCGCGGCACCGGCCCCGTCTGGTCGCTGCAGGAGCTGCACAAGGAGTTGAATGCATGAGAGCCCCCATCACCATGAAGGGCGCGCAGAAGCTGCGCGACGAACTGGATCACCTGAAGTCGGTCAAGCGCCCGAAGGTCATCGCCGCCATCGCCGAAGCGCGTGAGCACGGTGACCTGAAGGAGAATGCCGAGTACCACGCCGCGCGCGAGGAACAGGGCTTCATCGAAGGCCGCATCAAGCAGCTGGAGGGCGAGCTGTCGCACGCCGAGATCATCGACGTGAGCAAGCTCAATGCCGGCTCCAAGGTGGTGTTCGGCGCCAGCGTGACGCTGGCCGACGTGGAAACCGACGAAGAGAAGAAGTACCAGATCGTCGGTGACCTGGAAGCGGACATCAAGCTGGGCCTGATCGCGATTTCCTCGCCGGTGGCGCGGGCGATGATCGGCAAGCTGGAAGGCGATTCGATCGTGATCGACGCCCCGGCCGGCCAGCGCGAGTACGAGATCGTCAGCGTCAGCTACGTGGACTGACCGCGTGGCGACGGCGACCCTGCTGTTGCCTGCACGCAGCCGCTTTGCCGCGGCTGCGCTGCCGGACGATGTGGCACGCGCGCTCGGCCGTGCCACGACGGTGCAGGTCGTGCCGGGCGAGCGCGCGCAGCTGACACGCCATTTCTCGGTTGCCGCGCCGCACTGGCCGGTGGCCGCGTTGACCCGCCAGCGCGACGTCGGCGATGCCGCCGGTGCCAGCTGGCTGCGTGCCGATCCGGCCTGCATGGTGCCGGACATGCACGGCGCGCGGATGATGGCCTACGGCGAAACACTGCGGCCGACGCTGGCCGACAGCCTCGCGTTGCTGCCGGTGCTGCAGCCATTGTTCGCCGATGCCGGTTTCGTGCTCGACGCACCCGATCCCTCGCGCTGGTACCTGCGGCTGCCGATCGACAGCGAGCTGCCGGACTTCGACAGCCCCGACGAGGTCCTCGGCGATGACCTGTTCTCGCATCTGCCCGAAGGCGAGGGCGGTCGTCGCTGGCGGGCGCTGATGACCGAGGCGCAGGTGCTGCTGCACAACCATTCCTGGAACCAGCAGCGTGCCGCACAGGGACAACAGCCGATCAATTCGCTGTGGTTCTGGGGCGGTGGCGTGATGCCGGTGTCGGTCAGCACGCCGCACGCGCAGGTGCGCAGCCGGGACGCGCTGCTGCAGGGCCTGGCCCTGGCGGCTGGTGTGGCCGTGGATGGCGAGCAGGCGGTGGATGCGCTGGTCGACCTGCGCCAGCTGCGCTCTTTGCAGCAGCTCGGCAATGATGCGATCCGGCCGCTGCTGGCCGCGCTCAAGCGTGGCGAACTGCAGCGGCTGGTACTGGACTTCGAGGATGGCCTGCAGTTCCAGCTGGACCGTGGCCAGCGCTGGCAGTTCTGGAAGAAGCCGCGCCAGCTGCACGACTGACCGGGGTCGGATCCGTTTTCCATCGGAAAACGGCT
>NZ_KV791400.1:37963-38300 GCF_001807895.1 Stenotrophomonas sp. HMSC10F07 | reverse complement strand
GGGGTTGCCGGCCAGCGGCCGGCACTACCGCAGGAAGCGGCGCCTCAACGAAGCTCGCTGACCACCGTCGGCAGCGTCCAGTGCCCGATGGCGGCGACCGATCGGGGTCGGATCCGTTTTCCATCGGAAAACGGCTCTGACCCCCCAGGGTATGCCGGGGTTGCCGGCCAGCGGCCGGCACTACCGCAGATAGCGGCGCCTCAACGGACCTCGCTGACCACCGTCGGCAGCGTCCAGTGCCCGATGGAGGCGACCGAGCCGGGTCGGATCCGTTTTCCATCGGAAAATCGCTCTGACCCCGATGTTTGCCGGGGTTGCCGGCCAGCGGCCGGCACTA
>NZ_KV791400.1:0-37943 GCF_001807895.1 Stenotrophomonas sp. HMSC10F07 | reverse complement strand
GGGGTTGCCGGCCAGCGGCCGGCACTACCGCAGGTAGCGGCGCCTCAACGGACCTCACTGACCACCGTCGGCAGCGTCCAGTGCCCGCCGAGCATATTGCGACACTGGCCCGTCGTGAAATCGCTGCTCTTGACGAAGCGCTCGCCGTCCCACACCCAGTCATTGGCAGAGATGCAATCGCCGACACCGCGGCCTCGGTAACGGCCTCGCAACGTAGCGTCATCGCGGTCAAAATCTTCGGCGAGGTTGGTGACAAAAGTCGCCTGGTACGGCGATTTGTCTCGCACCACCCAGTAGGCGTTGCTCATGTTGTAGGCACCCACGAAGCAGCTGGTGCTTGCCAGCACATGTTGGGCGTCCAGTCGCTGGATCTCGATTTCATCTGTCCCGCCATCGCTCAGGCGGCCGCATTCATCCGGCTTGGGCAGGCTGGCGATCAGTGCCTTGCGCAGGCCCGGTGCTTTCGCCAGTGCCGCGTCCGAGGCGCGCGGTGCCACCAGCGTGCCGCGCACGATCACTGGCACCGGCAACGCCGCAGGCACGCTTGCTTCGGGCTTGTCGCCACGCCGCACCAGCGCACCGGGGGTGCCCAGCCGGCCCTGTGCCTCGTCCATCTTCAGCAGTACGGCCGCTGCACCGCGGTCGGAGATCGGCCAGGCCTTGCCCTTGCCGTCGATGATCTCGATGCGTGCCTGACGCGGCAGTGCGGCGGCCAGTGCATCGGTCTGTGCCTGCTGCAACAACACTTTGTCCCCGTCGCCGGTGTCGCGCACCGCGCCCAGGTCCTTGCCGTTCAGGCGCAGGCGCAGTGCCCCGGTCGGCGTCGGGCTTTCGCCATCCTCGCCATTGCGCAGCCGCGCGATCACCTTCGCACCCGGGCCGCCGGCGCGCTCAAGCATCAGGCTGAGCAGGTTGCCGGGTTCTTCCGGACTGTAGCCGGCGGCGCGGCAGGTGCGGGTGTTGTCACAGGCCAGCGACCAGTCGTTGTGTTCGAATTCGACCCCGGGCCTGGGCTCAGGCGTCGCGGAGTGGGCAGCCGGGGCCACGGTGAGTGCCATCAGCGCGGTCAGCAGGGTGCGGGTCATGGATGGAAGTCCGTTCCAGGGCAGGCAAGCATGGAAGATGCGGTCGTGAATTCCAAATGCTGCTGGCCGAAGAGCCAAGTTGCCTCGTCAGCAGCGGCAGCCGACCGGGGGAGCGGTGCACGTTATGATGTGCGGGTCTTTCGTAACCGGCGATGCCGATGTCCCTTGCCGCCGATGCTGCGCAGCCGCCCTCTGATACACCGCTGATCCGCCGCCGCGACGTGGTCGTGCCCGGCAGCTGGCCAGAGGGCACGCTGCCATTGCTGGCCCGACTCTATGCCAGCCGTGGTGCGGGAACGCCAGAGCTGGCGCTGCCGAAACTGGGAAGCCTACACGCGCCCGAGCTGCTGACCGGTATCGATGATGCAGTGGGCCTGCTGATCGAAGCCATCGCCAACGACAAGCGCATCCTGGTGGTCGGCGATTTCGATTGCGATGGCGCCACCGCCTGTGCGGTCGGCGTGCGTGGCCTGCGCATGCTCGGCGCGCAACACGTCTTCCACGCGGTGCCGAACCGCATGGTGCATGGCTATGGCCTGTCACCGTCGCTGGTGGAAGAGTTGGCCGCGCTGCAGCCGGACCTGCTGGTCACGGTCGACCACGGTATTGCCTGCCATGCCGGTGTCACCGCGGCCAAGGCGCGCGGCTGGCAGGTGCTGGTCACCGACCACCATCTGCCGGGGCCGCAGCTGCCGCCGGCCGACGTGATCGTCGATCCAAACCTGGATGGCGATGCCTTCCCCAGCAAATCGCTGGCCGGTGTTGGTGTGATCTTCTATGTGCTGATGGCGCTGCGCCGGCATATGCGCGAGGCCGGCGTCTTCGCAGATGGCAAGGGGCCGGACCTGACCACGCTGCTGGATCTGGTGGCGGTGGGCACCGTTGCGGACCTGGTAGCGCTGGACCCGAACAACCGTGCGCTGGTCAGCGCGGGCCTGCGCCGTCTGCGCGCGGGGCAGGGCTGTGTTGGCCTGCGTGCGCTGATCGAAGCCAGCGGCCGTGATGCCGCGCGGCTCACTGCCACCGACATCGGCTTCGCACTCGGCCCGCGCCTGAACGCGGCGGGCCGGCTGGAAGACATGGCGCTGGGCATCGCGCTGCTGCTCACCGAAGATCCGCGCCAGGCGCGCGAGATCGCGCAGACGCTGGAGCAGATCAACGCGGAACGCCGCGCCGTGCAGCAGTCGATGACCGACGATGCCGAGCAGGCCCTGACCCGCGTGGTGCTGGACATGGCCGGGCAACGGCCGGTGGCCGCCTGCCTGTTTGATGCCGACTGGCATCCCGGTGTGGTCGGCCTGGTCGCTTCGAAGATGAAGGATCGCCTGCATCGTCCGGTGATCGCCTTCGCTCCGGCCGAACCGGGCGCCGACACGCTGCGTGGCTCGGCGCGCTCGATTCCCGGGCTGCACATCCGTGACGCCCTGGCGCTGGTCGATGCGCGCCATCCGGGCCTGATCGACCGCTTCGGCGGTCACGCCATGGCGGCCGGCCTCAGCCTGCGGCTTGACCACGTTGATGACTTCAAGGCCGCCTTCGTCGCCGTGGTGCTGGAAATGCTCGACCCGGCGGCACTGCAGCAGCAGGTGCTCAGCGACGGCGAACTGGCCGCGGACGAGCTCGATCATCGCCACGCCGATGCGCTGCGGTTGGCCGGCCCATGGGGCCAGGGCTTCCCCGAACCCCTGTTCGACGGCCACTTCGAAGTGGCCAACTGGCGCGTGCTGAAGGAGCGCCACCTGAAGCTGGAACTGCGCCTGCCGGGCGTGCCTGGCACGATCAACGCGATCCACTTCGGCGGCTGGCACGGCAATGCGCCCGGCCGACACGTGCACCTCGCCTACCGGCTGGCCTGCGACGACTATCGCGGCGGCAGCGCCATCCAGCTGATCGTCGAACACTGCCTGCCCGCCTGAGAAAAAGGGGACGGAGGGGATTAAGTCGCAACTGGCAAACAGGGCATAAGCGACTTAATCCCCTCCGTCCCCTTTTTGGGTCTCCCAACCCCGTTACGGCTGCTGGTGCGTTCAAGGGTCCACGATCCCACTGGAGTCCGGTCATGGTCTTCGCGCGTTGCTGCATTGTGTTGTTGCTGGCCCTTGCGGCCTGGCCCGCTGGCGCGCAGTCGCCGCCGATCTCCCGGCCGCAGGCCGCCACGCCGCTGCTGATCGCACCGGCGGCTGAGCAGGCGGTCCAACTGCGACACGCCCGTATCGAGGGCGGGGTCCAGGCGGGCATCGCCCAGACCCGGATCATCCTGGAATTCCACAACCCGAACCGGCGCGTGCTGGAGGGTGAGCTGCAGTTCCCCCTGGCCGATGGCCAGCAGATCAGCGGCTTCGCGCTGGATATCAACGGCGAGATGCGTGACGCGGTGCCGGTGCCGAAGGACCGCGGCCGCCAGGTGTTCGAGGAGATTGCCCGCCGCGGCGTTGACCCGGGCCTGCTGGAACAGACCGCCGGCAACCAGTTCCGCCTGCGCATCTATCCGCTGCCGGCCGGCGGCAGCCGGCGCGTGCAGCTGGTGATTCGCGAGCCGTTGGCCTTCGCCGGCCAAGGCTGGCAGTGGACGCTGCCGCTGCAGTTTGCCGCCGGTGCAGCCTCGGTTGAACTGAAACTGCAGGCACCTGGCACGACCACCGCAGGTACGGCGCCATTCCGCATCAGCGCGGGCCAGCTGCAGTGGCAGGGCAAGGGGGCGCAGCTGCCGAAGCAGCTGCAGTGGGATCTGCCGGCGACCCGTCAGGCACAGGTGCAGGTGGCGCCCTGGCAGGATGGCCACTATCTGCTGGCGCAGCTGCCGGTGGCGGCCAGCAGCACGCCGCGCAAACTGCCGAGCGAAATCGGCCTGCTGTGGGATGGCTCCGGTTCGGCGGGCCAGCGCGATCACACACGTGAGTTCGCCCTGCTGGATCGCTATTTCGCTGCGCTGCGCGACGGCACCGTGGCCTTGACCGTGCTGCGCGATCGCGCCGAGCCGGTGCGTCGCTTCCGCATCCGCGCCGGCAACTGGAGTGAACTGCGCGCAGCCCTGCAGGCCGTACGCCCGGACGGTGCCAGCGCGCTGGCACAGTGGCAGCCGCAGCCGGGCGTGAAGGAATACCTGCTGGTCAGCGATGGCCTGCTGACCTATGGCCCGGAACAGCTACCGGCGATGGCACCCGATCAGCGCCTGTTTGCGGTCAGCAGTGCCGGTGCGCGCACCGATGCCGTGCGACTGCGTGGTTGGAGTGAGGCGCATGGCGGCCGCTTCATCGCGCTGGGCAAGGATGTCGATGCGGCCGCGCGTGAGCTGCTGTCGTCGCCGTTGGATGTGCAGGTCGATGCAGGGCGTGGCGTGCAGGACGTGGTCATCGACCGTCGCAGTGAAGCTCAGGGTTGGCTGTGGTTGCATGCACGACTGGCAGCTGACGGCGTGCCGATGCGGGTGCGCGTGGGTGGCGGCGAATGGCAGGCGCTGCCGGCCACGCAGAAAAGCGATGACGGCGAACTGCTGGCCGGCCTGTGGGCGCAGGCGCGCCTGCAGCAGCTGGCCGCCGACCGTCGTGGCAACCGTGAGGCGATGCAGCGCCTGTCACAACGGTTTGGCCTGGTCGGGCCGAACACCTCGTTGATCGTGCTGGAGACGCTGGAGGATTACCTGCGCTATGCGATCCGTCCTTCGGGCACGCTGCGCGCGGAGTACGACGCCAGGTTTGCAGTGCAGGTCAGGGATCGCGCCGCTGCGGATCGCCAGCGCCTGGATGAAGTGGCCGCCCGCTGGAAGGAGCGCCAGCAGTGGTGGAACCGTAGCTGGCCGAAGGATGCGCCGCCGCAGGCCAAGGAAATGGCGCTGGACGTTGCATCCGCAGACTACGCAACCGAATCCGCACCCGTGGCGATGCTGGCAGCCCGTGCACCTGCTGCTCCGCCCGCGCCTGCACCGATGGGCGCGGCGGCAGAACAGCGCATGCAGGCCAGCAGCGCACGCGCGCGTCGTCCGGCGCCCGCGTCGGAGAATGCACTGGATGCGATTGTGGTCACCGGCGGCACGGTCGATGCCGCTGCGGCCGCCAACGATGGCCAGCTCGGCATCCAGCTGGCGGCCTGGCAGCCGGACTCGGCCATCGCCCGGCGCCTGCGCCAGGGCCCGCCGTCGCAGCTCTATGACCGCTATCTGGCCGAGCGCGATGCCCACGCCGACAGCAGCGCCTTCTTCCTCGATGTGGCCGACCTGCTGCTGGAGCAGGGCCAGCGCGAGCTGGCACTGCGGGTGCTGTCGAACCTGGCCGAAATGGATCTGGATAACCGCCACCTGCTGCGCGTGCTCGGTTACCGACTGATGCAGGCCGATGCTCCCGCACTGGCGGTGCCGGTGTTCGAGCAGGTGCTGGCGATGGGCCAGGAAGAACCGCAGAGCTTCCGCGACCTGGGCCTGGCGCTGGCAGCGGCCGGCAAGCCACAGCAGGCACTGGCGCCGCTGTACCAGGTGGTGGTGCGGCCGTGGGACAGCCGCTTCGATGGCATCGCCCTGATCGCGCTGGATGAGCTGAGCAACCTGGTGGCCGGCAGCACGCCCCGGCTGGATACCACCGGCATCGACCCGCGCCTGTTGCAGGCGATGCCGCTGGACCTGCGCGTGGTGCTGTCGTGGGACGCCGACAACAGCGACATGGACCTGTGGGTAACCGACCCGAACGGCGAGCGCGCCTACTACGGCAACCGGCTGACCTACCAGGGCGGGCAGATGTCGCAGGACTTCACCGGCGGCTATGGCCCCGAGCAGTTCTCGCTACGCAATGCCAAGCCGGGCAAGTACAAGGTGGAGGCGAACTACTTCGGCAGCCGCCAGCAGCTGGTGACCGGCGCGACGACACTGATGCTGCGTCTGACCACTCATTGGGGCACGGCAAAGCAGAAGGATCAGATGGTGACGATGCGACTGAAGGACCGCGCCGAGACCGTGCTGGTGGGCGAGTTCGAGGTTAAATAGTCAACTGCCCCAAGTGGCCGTCCGAGGGTGGGCCAAGGAAGACCCTCGTCGACGCCGCTCTGGGGCAAGGAGGCCCTGTGCGGGGTCGGCTGCAGCCCAGCCGGGTCCCTGCGCCAAGGCGGGTACCGCCTGCCTGAATGCAGCGCCGGCGCATCACGCTCGAGCCTCCCCGGCGCAGGCCCAGGCCCTCATTCCGGGGACCCCCGGCCTGCGGTATCATTACCAGTCATCTTTTGAATGCATAACCGCCGACATGATCGAACTGAATCCTGTCCGCCAGCGCATCACCGATCTGACCGATCGCGTGCTGTCGCTTCGGGGGTATCTTTGACTACGACGCCAAGAAAGAGCGTCTTGAAGAAGTAACGCGGGAGCTGGAAAGCCCCGACGTCTGGAACAACGCCGAGTACGCCCAGAACCTGGGCCGCGAGCGTTCCAGCCTGGAAAAGACCGTGGGCGGCATCGCGTCGGTGCTGGATGGCCTGACCGACGCGACCGAACTGCTGGAGCTGGCCGAGTCCGAGCAGGACGAGGACACCGCACTTGCCGTGGTCGCCGACCTGGACAAGCACCAGGCGCACGTCGAGAAGCTGGAATTCCAGCGCATGTTCTCCGGCGAAATGGACAATGCGGCGGCGTTCGTCGACATCCAGGCCGGTGCCGGTGGTACCGAAGCCCAGGACTGGGCCGAGATCCTGCTGCGCATGTACCTGCGCTGGTGCGAATCGCGCGGCTGGAAGACCGAGCTGATGGAAGTCTCCGGTGGCGACGTCGCCGGCATCAAGTCGGCCACGCTGCGCGTGGAAGGCGACTATGCCTATGGCTGGCTGAAGACCGAGACCGGCGTGCACCGCCTGGTGCGCAAGTCGCCGTTCGACTCGGACAACCGCCGCCACACCAGCTTCACCTCGGTGTTCGTGTCGCCGGAAATCGATGACAACATCGACATCACCATCAACCCGGCCGACCTGCGTACCGACGTGTACCGCTCGTCCGGTGCCGGTGGCCAGCACGTGAACAAGACCGAGTCGGCGGTGCGTATCACCCACATCCCGACCAACATCGTTGTGGCGTGCCAGACCGGCCGCAGCCAGCACCAGAACCGTGACAACGCGATGAAGATGCTGGCCGCCAAGCTGTATGAACTGGAGATCCAGAAGCGCAACGCCGAGAAGGACGCGGTGGAAGCCACCAAGTCCGACATCGGCTGGGGCAGCCAGATCCGCAACTACGTGCTGGACCAGAGCCGCATCAAGGACCTGCGTACCGGCATCGAGCGTTCGGATACGCAGAAGGTGCTGGACGGCGACCTGGACGAGTTCGTCGAGGCCAGCCTGAAGGCCGGTTTGGCCGTGGGCTCCAAGCGCGCCGATGCCTGATCGACGCGCCTGCGCGGATTTCGTCACCCTCGTGCGCAACGCCGAGGGTGGCTGATCACGCTTCCGGTAGAGCCGAGCCCATGCTCGGCTGCTGTTGGCGCAGTAGCAGATGCGTCGAGCATGGCTCGACCCTACAACGGGTACGGCGGTAGCGATGATGCGCAGCGAAAGTGAACGCAAGGAACTCGGTAGCTTCCTGAAGGCCTGCCGCGCCCGTGTCGACCCCGCCACGCTCGGCCTCCCGGCCGGGCGCCGGCGCACCCCGGGCCTGAAGCGCGAGGAAGTGGCGCTGGCCATCGGGGTCAGTGTCAGCTGGTACACCTGGATCGAGCAGGGCCGCGAAGTGCGTGCCTCGCCCGAAGTGCTCGAGCGCCTGGCCAAGGTGCTGCGCATGAGCGAGGACGAACGCGCCTATGCATTCGCGCTGTCCGGCTATGGCGTACCGCTGGAATCGCCGGACGAGAGCGTGACCGACGGCCTGCGCCAGCTGGTCGAAGCGATGCAGCCGATCCCGGCCTATGTGCGCAACACCCGGTTCGATATCCTGGCCTGGAACCCGGCCATCGCCGATCTGTTCGTGGACTACAGCCAGCTGGCGCCGCATGAGCGCAACACGCTGCGGCTGATGTTCCTGTACCCGCCGTACCGCACGCTGATCCTCAACTGGGAAGAAATGACCCGCGGCCTGCTGGCCGGCTTCCGCGCGGCGATGGCGCAGGCGCCGGACAAGGCGCCGTTCCTGGCGCTGGTGGAGGACATCGCCGCGCACAGCGAAGAGTTCCGCCAGTGGTGGCCGGAGCACGACGTGCGGCGGTTCGATGAAGGTGCGAAGAAGCTCAACCATCCCACGCGCGGGTTGCTGGACCTGCAGTACGTGGCGCTGGTGCCGGAGAGCCGGCACGACCTTTCCCTGGTGACCTACCTGCCGCGGAAGTAGGGGTTTACGGCAGGGCTTGCAGCCCTGCACCTGCTCAACGCAACGGCCAGAGCCAGAGCTGGATTCCGTGGTTTGGCGGGGCGGTGTCGGAGTGCGGGGACGCTGCAAGTACGTCCCTGTAAGCTTGGCAGCCGCATCCATGCGGCTGACACCCCGCACTCCGACATCGCCCCGCCTTCGACAGGTTCACGCGGCTGTTGGCAACTGCGGCTTTGTTCCGCGCGGCTGTTGGTAGGTGTCGACCTTGGTCGACACGATTTTTCTCTCAGATATCGAATGAGTCATCCACGCATGGCGTGGATCTACTGTGTCGACCAAGGTCGACACCCACCAACAGCAACGCAGAGCGCCGTCCCGACAGATCGCAGAACTCTGTCGAAGGTGGGGTGGGTCCGGTTGCGGGGGCGTGAGCCGCATGGATGCGGCGACCGAGCTTACATGGACGTACTTGCAGCGTCCCCCTCAACCGGACCCACCCCGCCAACCCACGGAATGCCAGCTTCTGCCGTTGCCGTTGCCGTTGCCGTTGCCGTTGCCTTGGCTTGGCTTGAAGCCTCTGCGGGTGCAGGGCGCAGCCCTGCCGATAACCCCATTCAGACAGGTAAGTGCAGGTCACAGGATAAGCAGACGCCTTGTTGCCTCCGCCAATCGGGTCCACATTCCTGTGCAGAAGACGGGCCGCTGCCCGTTGCCGAGACAACAGGAGACCTGCATGTCCGCTGCCCCCACCACCGCCATTTCCCGCGATCCGGCCACCGGCCTGCAGATCGCCAGCCATCCCTTCGCCACCGATGCCGAGCTGGATGCGATCCTTGATCGCGGCCAGGCTGGCTTCGCTGCCTGGAGCGCCAGCAGCCTCGAACAACGAGCGCAGGTGTTGCGCGCGATGGCGGGCGTACTGCGCCGTGACCGCGAGAAGCTGGCTGCGCTGGCCACCGCCGAGATGGGCAAGGTGCAGGCCGAATCGCTGGCCGAGATCGAGAAGTGCGCCGTGCTGTGCGACTGGTACGCCGACCACGGCGCGCAGTTCCTGCGCGACGAACCGACCCAGGTGCCCGACGACAAGGCTTACGTGTCCTACCTGCCGCTGGGCGTGGTGCTGGGCATCATGCCGTGGAACTTCCCGTACTGGCAGGTGATGCGTGCGGCAGTGCCGATCCTGATGGGCGGCAACGGCTTCCTGCTGAAGCCGGCCGAGAACATCGTCGGTACCGCGCAGCTGCTCGACGCGGCCTGGCGCGATGCCGGGCTGCCGGAAGGCACCTTCATCGCCGCCAACATCAGCCGCGAGGGCACCAGCCGCGCGATTGCCGATGACCGCATTGCGGCAGTCACCCTGACCGGCAGCGTGGCCGCAGGCCGCAGCATTGCCGCCCAGGCCGGGCAGGCGCTGAAGAAGGTGGTGCTGGAGCTGGGGGGCTCGGATCCGTTCATCGTGCTGGCCGATGCCGATCTGGACGCTGCCGTGGAGGCGGCGGTGGCCTCGCGCTTCCAGAATACCGGGCAGGTCTGCATTGCCGGCAAGCGGATCATCGTTGAAGACGCGGTGTACGACCGCTTCGTCGCGCAGTTCTGCCAGAAGGTGCAGGCACTGACCATCGGCGATGGCCGCGAAGCGGGCAACCGGATCGGACCGATGGCGCGCCAGGACCTGCTGGAGCAGCTGGATGCGCAGGTGCGCGCCTCGGTGGACGCAGGCGCGAAGCTGCTCGTCGGTGGCCATCAGCTCGATCGCCCGGGCGCGTTCTATGCGCCCACCGTGCTGGCCGACGTGGAGCCGGGCATGCAGGCCTTCGATACCGAGACCTTCGGGCCGGTGGCCTCGATCAGCCGCGCCCGCGATGCCGACCATGCGGTGGAACTGGCCAACCAGAGCGAATTCGGCCTCAGCGGCAATCTGTGGACCGGCGACCGCGCCCGTGCCATGCAGCTGGCGCGCCGGCTGCAGACCGGCGGCGTGTTCGTCAACGGCTTCTCCGCTTCGGACCCCCGCGTGCCGATCGGCGGCGTGAAGAAGAGCGGTTTCGGCCGCGAGCTCTCGCACTACGGCATCCGTGAATTCGTCAATGCGCAGACAGTGTGGTTCGACAAGCATTGACGCGCGGCTCTCATCCTTCCTGCAACGATCCACCATCAGTCCAGCACAAAGGACGGCATCCGATGTCCAAGGGTTCAGATCTGCTTGTCGCCGCGCTTGAGAACGAAGGCGTCGAGCGCATTTTCGGTATTCCCGGCGAGGAAAACCTCGACGTGGTCGAGTCGCTGCGCCATTCCAGCATCGAGCTGGTCATCACCCGCCACGAACAGGCAGCGGTGTTCATGGCGGCCACCTATGGCCGCCTGACCGGCAAGCCCGGCGTGTGCCTGGCCACGCTCGGCCCGGGCGCGCTCAATTTCACCACCGGCGCCGCCTATGCGCTGCTCGGTGCGTGGCCGGTGATCATGATCACTGGCCAGAAGGGCATCGTCGCCAGCAAGCAGGCGCGCTTCCAGATCGTCGACATCGTCGGCACGATGAAGCCGCTGACCAAGCAGGCACGGCAGATCGTCTCGGCGCGCACGATCCCGACCATCGTCCGCGAGGCGTTCCGTGTCGCCCAGGAAGAGCGCCCGGGCCCGGTGCTGTTGGAGCTGCCCGAAGACATCGCGGCCGATGAGGTCGAGGGCGTGGCGCTGATTCCGCCGCATGCGGTGGACCGTCCCATTGCCAGCCCGGAGGCGCTGGATCGGGCGGCTGAGATCATCCGCAATGCCAAGCGGCCGTTGTTGATGATCGCTTCGGCGGCGTCGCGACCGCAGTCCAGTGAAGCGCTGTCGGCCTTTGTGTTGCGCGCCGGCATCCCGTTCTTCACCACGCAGATGGGCAAGGGCGCGGTGGCCGGAGGTTCGGGCCTGTACATGGGCACCGCCGCGCTGACCGAGCGTGACTACGTGCACATGGCGATCGACCAGGCTGACGTGATCGTGACCATCGGCCACGAGGTGACCGAAAAGCCGCCGTTTGTGATGCGCCCGGGTGGCCCGACCGTGATCCATATCGGCTACTCGCAGGCGGCGGTGGAACAGGTGTACTTCCCGCAGGTGGAGGTGATCGGCGACATCGGCCGTTCGCTCACCCAACTGGCCGACCGCATCGAAGGCGCGGTGCCGAACGCCGATGCTTTGCTGCCGCTGCGCGCGACCATCCTCGAGCATCTGGCCGACCGCGCCGAAGAGGCCGGGTTCACACCGCAGCGGCTGGTGCACGACGTGCGCCAGGTGATGCCGCCGGACGGCATCGTGGCGCTGGACAACGGCATGTACAAGATCTGGTTCGCCCGCAACTACCGTACCCAGGTCGCCAACACATTGCTGCTGGACAACGCGCTGGCGACCATGGGCGCGGGCCTGCCCTCGGCGATCATGGCCTCGATCCTGTATCCGCAGCGGCGGGTGCTGGCGGTGTGCGGCGACGGCGGTTTCATGATGAACAGCCAGGAGCTGGAGACGGCGCGCCGGCTGGGCCTGAACCTGGTGGTGCTGATCCTCAACGACGGTGCCTACGGCATGATCCGCTGGAAGCAGGCGGTGGATGGCTTCACCGACTACGGCATGACCTTCAGCAACCCGGATTTCGTGAAGTACGCCGAGGCCTATGGCTGCAAGGGGCATGAGGTGACCGCCATCGAGCAGTTCATCCCGACCCTGCAGGCGGCCTTCAACGAGGGCGGGGTGCACCTGGTGTCGGTACCGATCGATTACTCGGAAAACCAGCGGGTGCTGGTGGACGAGCTGCGCCAGGCGTTCCCCGGGAACAGGTAGATATCCAGGGGCCAGGTAGGGTCCCGGATGGGGTCAGATCCCTTTGCTGCGCAAAGGGATCTGACCCCTCTCCCGGCTTGGGCAGGGCGGTTTTGGTATGCTGGGCAACCGGCTGTGCCGGGCGCAGCATCCCCCCTCACTACACGATTCCCGCAGATCCATGAGCGAAGCTACCGATACCCCCCCCGTCGACGAGAACAAGTTGATCGCCGAGCGCCGTGAGAAACTCAAAGCGCTGCGTGGGCAGGGCATCGCGTACCCGAACGATTTCCGTCGTGAGGACTTCGCCGGCCGCCTGCAGGACGAATTCGCCGATGCCGAACAGTGGACCGCCGAGGCGCTGGAAGGCAACGGACGCCAGGTGAAGATGGCCGGCCGCCTGATGGCCAAGCGCATCATGGGCAAGGCGAGCTTCGCGCAGATCCAGGACGAGTCCGGCCGCATCCAGCTGTTCCTGCAGGGGGCCGTGCTGGGCGATGCCTACACCGCGTTCAAGGGCTGGGACGTGGGCGACATCATCGCCGTAGAAGGTGGCCTGACCCGCACCAAGACCGGCGAGCTGTCGGTCAAGGCCGAGTCGATCCGCCTGCTGACCAAGTCGCTGCGTCCGTTGCCGGACAAGTGGCATGGCCTGGCCGACGTCGAGCAGCGTTACCGCCAGCGTTACGTCGACCTGATCGTCACCCCGGAGTCGCGCGCGGTCTTCATCAAGCGCTCGAAGATCATCCGCGCCATGCGTGCGTGGCTGGACAATCGCGACTTCCTGGAAGTCGAGACGCCGATGATGCATTACATCCCCGGCGGCGCGGCGGCCAAGCCGTTCACCACCCACCACAACGCGCTGGACCTGGACCTGTACCTGCGCGTGGCGCCGGAGCTGTACCTCAAGCGCCTGACCGTGGGCGGCCTGGAGCGCGTGTACGAGATCAACCGCAACTTCCGCAATGAAGGCGTCAGCACCCGCCACAATCCAGAATTCACCATGATGGAGCTGTATGAGGCCTATGCCACGTACAACGAGATCATGGACCTGACCGAAGGCGTGATCCGAGACGTGGCCAGGACAGTCAACGGCAGCACCGAGGTCGAGTGGGACGGGGCGAAGATCGACCTGGGCCCGGCGTTCCGCCGCTGGCGCATGGACGAAGCCGTGCGCCACCACAACCCGGAAATCTCGGTTGCCGACTGCACCGACCGTGACGCGCTGCTGCGCCATTGCGAGCGCTTGAACATCCGCGTCAAGCCGTCCTACGGCTGGGGCAAGCTGCTGCTTGAGATCTTCGAGGCCACCGTCGAGCACACCCTGATCCAGCCGACCTTCATCACCGACCATCCGGTGGAAGTCTCGCCGCTGGCCCGTGCCAACGACAATGATCCGGGCTACACCGACCGCTTCGAGCTGTTCGTCAACGGCAAGGAGCTGGCCAATGGCTTCTCCGAGTTGAACGACCCGGAAGACCAGGCCCAGCGCTTCCAGGCCCAGGTGGCCGCGAAGGAAGGTGGCGACGACGAGGCCATGCACTACGACGCCGACTACATCCGTGCGCTGGAGTACGGCATGGCCCCGACCGGCGGCCTGGGTATCGGCGTCGATCGTCTGGTGATGCTGCTGACCGGCAGCAGCTCGATCCGCGATGTGCTGCTGTTCCCGTACATGCGTCCGGAGCAGTAAGTCACCTTTTTGACTCCCGATTGTGCGCGCCGTCCCGAAACGAGACGGCGCGATTGACGCGTCCCGCACTCGGCGTATCGTAATTGCACTACCTTGACGCCTGCTATGGCTTGATCGGCGTTAGGGGAGGGCACGGTGTGGGGAGTCCGCTTCACATTGTGATGACGATCATGAATCGGGATGCACGACACGGGAGTCAGGCCGATGCAGGGTGCGAGCGTTCGCAGCGGCAGAGTATCCTCGCCTGCTGATGATCCAGCGTGGTCGAAAAACCAGGCAGAGTACGCGTTGAATATCGTCATCGTTGATGACCAGACTTCCGCCCGGACGATGCTGCGTCACGTCATCGAAGACATCGCGCCGGAACTGAGCGTGTATGACTTCGGCGATCCGCTGACCGCATTGGCCTGGTGTGAAGCCCATCCGGTCGACCTGCTGCTGCTCGATTACCGCATGCCGGAGATGGACGGGCTGGAATTCGCTCGCCGTTTCCGTCGGCTGCCCAAGCACCGCGACATTCCGGTGATCCTGATCACCGTGGTCGGTGACGAGCCGATCCGGCAGGCGGCACTGGAAGCAGGGGTCATCGACTTCCTGGTCAAGCCGATCCGCCCGCGCGAACTGCGTGCGCGCTGCTACAACCTGCTGCAGCTGCGCCAACAGACCGAGAACGTGAAGCAACGGGCGCTGTCGCTGGAGCAGCGCCTGCTGGCCAGCATGCATGAGGTCGAAGAGCGGGAGCGCGAAACGCTGTCGCGGCTGGCGCGGGCGATCGAGTTCCGTGATGCAGGCACCAGTGCCTATCTGGAGCGCATGGCGCGCGTGGCCGGCCTGATCGCCGACCAGCTCGGGCTGCCCGAGGAGGACGTGCGCCTGATCGAAATGGCTGCGCCGCTGCATGACATGGGCAAGATTGCCATTCCCGATGCGGTGCTGCTCAAGCAGGGCAAGCTCAACGAGGAGGAGCTGGCGATCATGCGCCGGCACCCGCGGATTGGCCATGAACTGCTGAGCGGCAGCCAGAATCGTTTCATCCAGGTTGGCGCCTTGATCGCACTGCGTCATCATGAGCGCTACGATGGCAGCGGCTATCCCGATGGGCTGGTCGGCGATGCGATTCCGCTGGAAGCGCGCATCGTGGCTGTCGCCGATGTCTTCGACGCCCTGATTTCGCCCCGTCCGTACAAGGAAGCATGGACCATGGAAGCCACCCTGGCTTATCTCTACGCCCAGCGTGGCCGGCTGTTCGATCCCCGATGCGTGGACGCGCTGCTGCGCGGCCGCGAACAGCTGGACCAGATCTGCGCCGAGCATTCGATGGCGTCCGCGCGCCCGGGGCTGGGCGCGTGAAACGGCTGTTGTCGCAGCTGCGGCTGCGCCTGTCCCAGCGCCAGGACAGCGAACACGGCCAGCAGATCGTCCGTATTGTCCTGATCAGCCTGATCCTGGCCTACGTGTTGTTGCCGGCGCCGCGCCACGATCTGCCGCACACGCAGTACGTGGGCGTGCTGGCGATCGTATTGACCGGCCTGAGCCTGTCGCTGCTGCTGTTCGGCTGGCTGCTGTGGCGGCCGGCGCGTTCCGATCCCCGCCGCGTGCTGGGCATGCTTGCCGACTATGGCCTGATCGCTGCCGGCATGGTGCAGATGGGCGAGCCGCTGGCCTGGGTCTACATCGTGGTGATGTGGGTGACAGTCGGCAACGGCATGCGCTTCGGCAACCACTACCTGTACGTGGCGGTGGCGATGGCGATGGTGAGCTTCGGTTGCACGGTGCTGCTGACGCCTTACTGGCAACAGAATTTCCGTCTGGCCATCGGCCTCTGGCTCGGCCTGGCCGCGGTGCCGCTGTACTTCTCGACACTGCTGCGGCAGCTGACCGAAGCGATGGCCGAGGCGCGCCGTGCCAGCGAGGCCAAGAGCCGTTTCCTGGCCAACATGAGCCACGAGTTCCGCACGCCGTTGAACGGCCTCAACGGCATGACCGAAGTGCTGGCGACCACGCGCCTGGACGATGAGCAGCGCGAGTGCCTCAACACCATCCAGGCGTCGTCGCGCAGCCTGCTGGCGCTGGTGGAGGAAGTGCTGGACATCTCGGCCATCGAGGCCGGCAAGCTGCGCGTGGTGGCCGAAGACTTCGCCGTGGCCGACGTGATCCAGGCGATCGGGCTGATCCTGTTGCCGCAGGCCAAGGCCAAGCGCCTGGATTACCGGGTGAAGGTCGCCGATGGTGTGCCGCCCCGCGTGCGTGGAGACGTCGGGCACCTGCGGCAGATCCTGCTGAACCTGGCCGGCAACGCGGTCAAGTTCACCGATCACGGCCGGGTCGAAATCCGTGTCAGCGTGGTGCAGGCCGATACCAGTGGCGCGGTGCGGCTGCGCTTCGACATCCTCGACACCGGCATCGGTGTAGCGCCGGCCATGCGTGCGCGGCTGTTCGATGCCTTCGAGCAGGCTGACGTCAGCATGGCGCGTCGCCACGAGGGCACCGGGCTGGGCACGACCATCGCCAAGGGCCTGGTCGAAGCAATGGACGGCGATATCGGCTATCTGGAAAACCCGCCGCGCGGCAGCCATTTCTGGGTCGAGCTGCCGTTCGCGCCGCCGCAGCCGCAGGTGCCGGGTGCGGTACCGAGCTTGACCGGCGACGACGACGCGGGGCCGGGTGGCAACGTGATCGCATTTGCCGACCCGTTCCTGCGCCATCGCGCCCGCGTACGCAGCATGCAGATCCTGGTGGCCGACGACCACGAGGCCAACCGCATGGTCCTGCAGCGCCTGCTGCAGAAGGCCGGGCATCGCGTGCTGTGCGTGGACGGCGGTGAGGCAGTGCTGGATGCGCTGGCCGACAGTGAATTCGATGCGGTCATCGTCGACCTGCACATGCCGGGCATGAGTGGGCTGGACATGCTGAAGGAGTTGCGGGTGATGCAGGCCGGCGGCGGTCCGCGCACGCCGGTGCTGGTGCTCAGCGCCGATGTCACGCCCGAGGCGATCCAGCGCTGCACCCAGGCCGGGGCGCATGCTTTCCTGGCCAAGCCCGTGGTGGCGGTGCGCCTGCTCGATACCCTGGCCGAGATCGCCAGCAATGCCCAGCTGAAGACCATGGCCGCACCGGTGGTGCGACCGATGGCGCTGCAGGATGGGGTGCTCGACAGCAGCGTGCTGGACGAGCTGGCCTCGCTGGGGATGGGCGAGGGCTTCGAACGTGAGTTCATCCGCCAGTGCCTGGAGGACGTGGCGAGCTGCATGGGCAAGGCCGAGCAGGCCGGCGAGGCCACGCAGTGGGATGTGTTCCGCGAACAATCCCATGCGATCAAGGGTGTGGCCAGCAACCTTGGCCTGATGCGCGCGTCGAACCGTGCCGGCGAGCTGATGCGGATGGCCGACTGGCAGCTCAAGACCGAATGGCGCCAGCGCCTGGGCATCCTGCAGGAAGCGATCAAGGAAGGCCGGCGTGCACTGGAGGCGCGGGCCGAACGCCGGCTGCGCGGTGCTGCTGACGATGGCGAGGCGCGCTGAACCACGGCAAGGCCCATAAAAAAAGCCCGGTGGCCAACCGGGCTTGAACCCATCCTGGGGGAGGGATGAATCAGGCCGCGTCGAGACTGGCGCGACGGGTCTGGGCCTTGATCAGGCGATCCATGGTGCGCAGAGAGCGGTCGCCGAGGGCCAGGGCGGAATCGACCCATACCTTGGTGATCTCCAACAGTTCGTCATAGCTGACAGGCTGGGCAATGCTGCGTGCGGCGTTCATTGCCAGGTAGGACTGCGGGGTGCGCTGCTGCTGGCGGATCAGTTCCTCGACGGCCGCCCGGCCTTCGCCCTTCTTCACCAGCACGTCGACCACGCCCATCGCATGCATTTCCTCGGCGCTGTAGACCCGGCCGTCGAGGATGATCTTCTCGGCCAGGTGTGGTGACACCCGGCGGCACAGGAAGGAGTAGGCGCCCATACCCGGGAACAGGCCGAACAGAACTTCGGGCAGGCCGAGGCCGCTGCCTTCCTCGGCGACGATGGTGTGGCAGGCCAGGGCCATTTCCAGGCCACCGCCCAGGGCGTCGCCCTGGATCAGGGCGATCGAACGGACATCGCCGCCGAACCCGGTATGCAGGTGGTGCACGCCCTCAACGCAGCGCTGGGCGTAGTTCAACAGGAGGTCGCGGTTGCCTTCGCGGATCAGGCGGGTGAACAGGTCCAGGTCACCGCCCAGGTTGTAGGCGACGGCATCGGAGGCCAGCACGAAATGCCGCAGGGTGCCGCTGTGGCGCTCGGCAGGGCTGCGGGTGATGGCCGCCATGTAGCTCCACATCTCGTCGAGCATGTCCTTGCGGCAGCAGGGACGGATGCCGGTGGCGGCATCGGCATGCATGAACAGCCAGTGGGCAGTGCCGTCGGCACTGTCTTCGGTACGGATGGTGGCAAAAGGCGAGCCGCTTGAGGGCAGCTTTTCGATGGTACTCATGGAAGGGTCCTCGGCATGCGGCCCGCAGTGTCAGGTGGGTGGCCGGCGGGCCGAACGGTCCACACACGCGGCGATGCTACACCGCCTCAGGGGCGTCGCATGCGAAAGGGCCCGGGACGTTTCCGCCCCGGGCCCGGTACCGTTCAAATTGCCGAAAACCCTTACTGGGCGGGCGTATCGCGGAGTTCGCGACGGAGGATCTTGCCGACATTGGTCTTCGGCAGCTCCTTTCGGAATTCGACGATTTTGGGGTGCTTGTAGCCGGTCAGGTTGGCCCGGGCATGCTCCTTGACCATTTCGGCGGTCAGGTTCGGATCCTTCTTCACGATGACCACCTTCACCACCTCGCCGGACTTGTCGTCCGGCACGCCGACCGCGGCCACTTCCAGCACGCCCGGCATCATCGCGATCACGTCCTCGACTTCATTCGGATACACGTTGAAGCCGGACACTAGGATCATGTCCTTCTTGCGGTCGACGATGTAGAAGAAGCCGTGTTCGTCCATCTTCGCCATGTCGCCGGTATGCAGCCAGCCGTCGGCATCGATCGCCTTGGCGGTTTCCTCCGGGCGCTGCCAGTAGCCCTTCATCACCTGCGGGCCCTTGATGCAGAGCTCGCCGACCTCGCCCAGCGGCAGGATGGCGCTGTTGTCGTCCTTAATGCAGGCATCGGTGGACGGGATCGGCAGGCCGATCGAGCCGTTGTACTCGGTCAGGGTGAGCGGATTGATGCAGGCCGCCGGCGAGGTCTCGGTCAGGCCATAGGCCTCGACCAGGGTCACGCCGGTGACCTTCTTCCAGCGCTCGGCCACGGCGCGTTGCACCGCCATGCCGCCGCCCAGGGTGACCTTCAGCGAGGAAAAGTCGACCGTGTCGAAGCCGGGGGTGTTGAGCAGGCCATTGAACAGCGTGTTGACGCCGGTGATGGCGGTGAAGCGCACCGACTTGAGCTCCTTGACGAAGCCCTTCATGTCACGCGGATTGGTGATCAGGTGGTTGCAGCCACCGAACTTCATGAAGACCAGCCCGTTCGCGGTCAGTGCGAAGATGTGGTACAGCGGCAGGGCGGTGATGATCCACTCCTTGCCCATCTCGATGCCCGACGCACTGATCCAGGCCGAGGCCTGCTGCATGTTGGCGATCAGGTTGCGGTTGGTCAGCATCGCGCCCTTGGCCACGCCGGTGGTGCCGCCGGTGTACTGCAGGAACGCAATGTCGTCGTGGTCGATCTCGACCTTGGGCAGGCTGTGGCGGCTGCCGATCTTGAGCGCCTGGCGGAAGCGCACCGCGCCCTTGAGATGGTAGTTGGGCACCATCTTCTTGATGTACTTCAGCACGAAGTTGACGATCACGCCCTTGGCGCCAAGCAGGTCGCCCAGGCCGGTGGTGACCACGTGCTTGACCGGCGTATCGGCGATGACCTGCTCGACGGTATCGCCGAAGTTGTCGACCACCACCAGTGCGGTCACGCCGGCATCGACCAGCTGGTGCTTGAGCTCGCGCGCGGTGTACAACGGATTGACATTGACCACGGTCAGGCCGGCGCGCAGCACGCCGAAGGTGGCCACCGGGTACTGCAGGCAGTTGGGCATCATCAGGGCGACGCGGTCACCCTTCTTGAGCTTGAGCTCTCCCAGCAGGTAGGCCGCGAACTGATTGACCAGCGCGTCGGTCTCGCCATAGGTGAGGACCTTGCCGAAGCTGGAGTAGGCGGGACGGTCGCGGAATTTCGCGACGGAAGCGTCGAAGACCGAAGCTACCGAATGGAACTCGTTGACGTCGATCTCGGCGGGAACGCCTTTCGGATAGCTCTGCAGCCAGGGACGATCCAGACTCATATTCCCCCTCCAGGAATCGTGATGTATTAGGTTCCGGCCCTGAGCGTATCGACAACGGCCGGTCATTGCAGCATACCCCGCCGTAGGGAAAACGCGAAGAGGGGTTCGCGGAGGCTGCAACGGTAGGTGCCGACCTTGGTCGGCACAGGATGGCGAGGGATCGCTGTAAGGCGTGCCCACCAAGGTGGGCACCTACCGGTTCGGGGTGGGGGTCTGCCGAAGGGCCGCTTGCGTCAGCCCTGCTTGCGTACCGGTGCGCCGTTGGCCTTGTAGTACGGCGCAGTGCTGCGGGCCAGCGGGGTGCGGCCACGGATCACATCGGCAAGCTTCTCGGCCATCATGATGGTCGGCGCATTGAGGTTGCCGGTCACCACCTGCGGCATGATCGAGGCATCGACGATGCGCAGGCCTTCCAGGCCGTGCACGCGGCCCTGGCCATCGACCACCGCCATCGGGTCGTCGGCATGGCCCATCTTGTTCGAGCACGACGGGTGGTACGCGGTTTCGGCATGCTCGCGCACGAATGCATCGATCTGCGCGTCGGTCTGCAGTGCACTGCCCGGCGAGATCTCGCGGCCGCTGTACGGGGCCAGCGCCGGCTGCGCGAAGATCTCGCGGGTGATGCGGATCGCCGCGCGGAATTCGCGCCAGTCCTGCTCGTGCGACATGTAGTTGAACAGGATGCTCGGATGTTCGCGCGGGTCCTTCGAGCGCACATGGATGCGGCCACGGCTGGGCGAGCGCATCGAACCGACGTGCATCTGGAAGCTGTGCGCCTTGATCGGGTTGGAGCCGTTGTAATTGATCGCCACCGGCAGGAAGTGGTACTGCAGGTTCGGCCAGTCGAATTCGGCATCGCTGCGGATGAAGCCACCGGCCTCGAACTGGTTGCTGGCGCCGATGCCGGTGCCCAGGAACAGCCACTCGGCACCGATCGCCGGCTGGTTGTACAGCTTCAGCGCCGGCGCCAGCGACACCGGCTTCTTGCATTCGTACTGCAGGTACATCTCAAGGTGATCCTGCAGGTTGGCGCCGACGCCGGGCAGGTGGTGCACTAGGTCGATGTCCAGGCTGCGCAGCAGGTCGGCCGGGCCGACACCCGAGCGCTGCAGGATCTGCGGCGAGGCGATGGCGCCGCCGCACAGCAGCACTTCGCGGCGGGCGGTGGCGCGCTGGGGCTGGTCGTTGTGCAGCCACTGCACGCCCACCGCGCGCTTGCCCGAGAACAGGATGCGGTCGGTCAGCGCGTGGGTGACGATGGTCAGGTTCGGGCGTGGCTTGGCCAGGTCCAGGTAGCCGCGGGCGGTGCTGGAACGACGGCCGTTCGGGGTCACCGTGCGGTCCATCGGGCCGAAGCCTTCCTGCTGGTAGCCGTTGAGGTCGTCGGTGCGCGGGTAGCCGGCCTGCACGCCGGCTTCGACCATCGCAGCGAACAGTTCGTTGTTGCCGGCCTTCGGCGTGGTCACCCGCAGCGGGCCATCACCACCGTGGTAGTCGTTGGGGCCGATGTCGCGGGTTTCGGCCTTGCGGAAGTAGGGCAGGCAGTCCAGATAGGTCCAGTCTTCCAGGCCCGGCATGCTGGCCCAGTTGTCGTAGTCCATCGCGTTGCCGCGGATGTAGCACATGCCGTTGATCAGCGACGAGCCACCCAGGCCCTTGCCGCGGCCGCAGTCCATGCGGCGGTTGTTCATGAAGGGCTCCGGATCGGTCTTGTACGCCCAGTTGTAGCGCTTGCCCTGCAGCGGGAAGGCCAGTGCAGCCGGCATCTGGGTACGGAAGTCGAGCCGGTAGTCCGGGCCACCGGCTTCCAGCAGCAGCACGCTGACATCGGCATCTTCGGTGAGGCGGGTGGCCAGCACGTTGCCGGCTGAACCGGCGCCGATGATGATGTAGTCGTACTCGTTATGGGTGCTCATGGGTGTCTCCTGCAGGCCGGGGCGCGCTGCATGCAGGCGTCCCGGCGGAATGTCGGATCGGCGCGGTGGCCGGACGATGGGGCGTGCTCGGGGCGCGCCGGTCAGAACACGCTGGCGTAGTCGCCCAGCTCGACCTGCACCGACTTGATGCGGGTGTAGTGGCCGAGGGTGGAGATACCGTTCTCGCGGCCGACGCCGGATTCCTTGTAGCCACCGACCGGCATTTCGGCCGGCGATTCACCCCAGGTGTTGATCCAGCAGATGCCGGCTTCCAGGCGATGGATGATGCGGTGGGCGCGGCTGATGTCCTTGCTGACCACGCCGGCAGCGAGGCCGAAGGTGGTGTCGTTGGCACGACGCACCACTTCGTCTTCGTCGTCATAGGCGAGGATGCTCATCACCGGCCCGAAGATCTCTTCCTTGACGATGGTCATGTCATCGCGGCAGTCGGAGAACACGGTCGGCAGCACGTAGGCGCCCTGGGCCAGCGCACCTTCGGTGGCACGGCCGCCACCCGTCAGCAGGCGGGCACCTTCGGCCTTGCCGCTCTCGATGTAGCGCAGCACGTTTTCCATGTGCGGGAAGCTGGTCAACGGGCCGAAGTTGGTGTCGGCGGCCATCGGGTCGCCGATGCGGATGCGCTTGACGCGCTCGACGACGGCCACCTCGAATGCGGCCAGCATGCTGCGCGGCACGAACACGCGGGTGCCGTTGGTGCAGACCTGGCCGGAGCTGAAGAAGTTGGCCATCACCGCAATGTCGGCGGCGCGGTCCAGATCGGCGTCATCGCAGATCACCAGCGGTGACTTGCCGCCCAGCTCCATGGTCACTTCCTTCAGCGACGAGGACGCCGCGCTGGCCATGACCTTCTTGCCGGTGGCGACGCCACCGGTGAAGGAGATCTTCTCGATCACCGGGTGCTCGGTCAGCCACTGGCCGATCTCGCGGCCCGGGCCCTGCACGACGTTGAACACGCCGGCCGGCACGCCGGCTTCGGTGTAGATTTCGGCCAGCCGGATCGCGGTCAGCGGCGTCACTTCCGACGGCTTGAACACCATCGCGTTGCCGGCAGCCAGCGCCGGCGCCGACTTCCACATGGCGATCTGGATCGGGTAGTTCCATGCGCCGATGCCGGCGACCACGCCCAGCGGCTCGCGACGGGTGTAGAAGAAGCTCGATTCGCGCAGCGGCAACTGGATGCCTTCGATGGCGGTGGCCAGTCCCGCGTAGTACTCGACCACGTCGGCACCGGTGACGATGTCCACGGTGGTGGTCTCGGCCAGCGCCTTGCCGGTGTCCAGGGTTTCCAGGTGGGCCAGTTCGTCGTTGCGCTCGCGCAGGAGCTCGACGGCGCGGCGCAGGATGCGCGAGCGCTCCATGGCGGTCATCGCGGCCCACACCTTCTGGCCTTCGGCTGCGCTCTGCACGGCACGCTCGACGTCGGCCTGGCTGGCGACCTGCACCTCGGCGATCACCTCGCCGGTGGCCGGGTTGACGGTCTTGAAGGTCTTGCCGCTGGTGGCATCGACGCGCTGGCCGTGGATGTAGAGCTGTTGGACGGGCAGGGTGGTCATGGGGCGTACTCCTTGGAAGGGGGCGGGAGCTGAAGCGCTTATAGCGCGACAGCCTGCAACTGGAAGTCGATGTAGCCGTAAGCGATGCGCCGGGACTTCTCGGCGTTGAACTGGCCGCCGACCAGGCTGCCGCGCAGCCACAGGCCATCGATCATCGCGGCCAGGCCGCGGGCAGCCAGGCGGGCCTGCGGGTGGGGCAGCAGGCGGTTGAACTGGTGGCACAGGTTGGAGAACAGGCGCTGGTCGTTGGCGCGCTGCAGCCGGGCCAGTTCCGGCTGGTGCATGCTGGCGGCCCAGAAGGTGAGCCAGACGCGCATCGCGGTGCCGTTGATCTGGCTGTCGTCGAAGTTGCCATCGACGATGGCGCGCAGCTGCTCGCGCGGATCGTCGCCGGCGTCTGCGCGGTAGCGGGCGACGGCGTCCTTCAGTTCGCGCAGGATCTGCCGCATTGCAGCATTGAGCAGGCCGTCCTTGTCGCCGAAGTAGTGGGCGACGATGCCGCTGGACAACCCCGCCTTCTTCGCGATGGTGGCGACAGTGGCATCGGCCATGCCGATCTCGTCGATGGTCTGGAAAGTGGCCCGGATCAGCTGTTCGCGCCGTACCGGTTCCACGCCTTTCTTCGGCATTGTCTCTCCACGGTTTGCGACCCGAAGGATCGGGCTGCCCGCCATTATGCTTTTTATTGATTGAACGTTCAATCAATAAACCCTAGGATGCGCTCGCGCCCCACGCCATGGGCCCGGTTTACCGGTCCGGCCCCGCCCATGTGCTCCCTCGGACTTGATGAGACGACCCCATGTCTTCCCTGGCTCATCCCAAGCGTTCGCCCCTGCGCTTGAACCGTTTTGTCTTCCTCAGCTCCTCGGTGTCGATCGGCATCCTCGGGCTGCTCACCGTTCTCTATCCCGAAGGCAGCGAGCACTGGCTGCAATGGGCGCAGGCCGAAGTGTCGGCCGCGTTCGGCTGGTGGTACATGCTGCTGATCGTGCTGTGCCTGGGCTTCGTGCTGTGGCTGGCGTTCTCGCCGTACGGCCGCATCCGCCTGGGCCACAACGAGGAATCACCGGCCTTCGGCTATGTCGCCTGGGTTTCGATGCTGTTCTCGGCCGGCATCGGCATCGCGCTGCTGTACTACGGCGCCTACGAGCCGCTGGATCATTTCCTCAATCCACCCGGGCAACCCGGCGGCACCGTGGCCGCCGGCCGTGAAGCGATGGTGCTGACCTTCCTGCACTGGGGCCTGCATGGCTGGGCGCTGTATGCGCTGGTCGGCGTGGCACTGGGCTATTTCGCCTATCGCCGGGACCTGCCGCTGGCGCTGCGCTCTGCGTTGTACCCGGTCTTCGGTGAGCGCATCCACGGCCGCATCGGCGACATGGTCGATGGCTTCGGCATCCTGGCCACGCTGATCTCGATGGTGACCAACCTCGGCATCGGCGCGCTGGTGGTGCAGTCCGGCCTGGTCTACCTGTTCCACATCCCGGATACGCCGCAGGTGCTGGTGGTGATCGTGCTGGTGATGATGGTCGTGGCCACCATCGGCGTGGTGGCCGGCGTGGAAAAGGGCATTGCCTGGCTGTCCAACCTCAACGTGCGCCTGCTGTGTGGCCTGCTGCTGTTCGTGCTGGTCACCGGCCCGACCCTGCACCTGTTCGATGGCCTGATCCAGAACACCGGCGATTACCTCGGCGCGTTCGTGCGCAAGAGCTTCGACATGTACCTCAACGACCCCAAGGGCCGTGAGTGGATGGGTTCGTGGACGCTGTTCTACTGGGCGTGGTGGATCGCCTGGGCGCCGTTCGTCGGCCTTTTCGTGGCGCGCATCTCGCGTGGCCGCACCATCCGCGAAGTGATCATGGGCGTGCTGCTGATCCCGCTCGGCTTCACCCTGGCCTGGCTGTCGATCTTCGGCAATACCGCCATCGACCTGGTGCTCAACCACGGCCAGGCGATCCTGGGGGACGTAGCCCAGCATGATGCAGCGATGACCTTGTTCAAGCTGCTGGAATACCTGCCTGCGGCGCCGTACGTGGCCGGTGCTGCGGTGGTGATCGGCTTCGTGCTGTTCCTGACCCCGGTCGACTCGGGCACGCTGATGATCGCCAACCTGTGCACCCGTCGCGTTGACGATGGCGTGGAAGATGGCCATGACGCGCCGATCTGGCTGCGCGTGTTCTGGGCCGCCGGCATCACCGTGGCCAGCGTCGGCCTGCTGCTGGCCGGCAACTTCAGCGCGATGCAGACGGCGGTGGTGCTGTGCGGCCTGCCGTTCTCGTTCACCCTGGCGTTCTACATGTGGGGCCTGTTGAAGGCCCTGCGCACCGACCCGGACGCGCCGCGCCGGTGAGCGCTTCTGTAGAGCCGAGCCCATGCTCGGCTGCTGTTGGCGCAGAACCCGCCGAGCCCATGCTCGGCTCTACATGGGGCATCGCAAACGCAAAGGGCCGGATCCGCAAGGATCCGGCCCTTTCCTCAATCGGGCGCAGCCGCGCCGTTACTTGCTGGCCAGCTGGCGAAGCACGTACTGCAGCAGGCCACCGTGGCGGAAGTACTCGACTTCCTTCGGGGTCAGCAGCATCACCGACACCTCGAAGGTCTTCTTCGTGCCATCGGCCTTGGTGGCGGTGACCGTGGCGCGCTTGCTGGCACCGTCCTGCAGGCCGGTGATGTCGATCACTTCCGAGCCGTCCAGGCCCAGCGTCTGTGCGTTCTCGCCGTTGCGGAACTGCAGCGGCAGCACGCCCATGCCGACCAGGTTGGAGCGGTGGATGCGCTCGAAGCTCTCGGCGATGACCGCCTTCACCCCCAGCAGCAGGGTGCCCTTGGCCGCCCAGTCACGCGACGAGCCGGTGCCGTATTCCTTGCCGGCCAGCACCACCAGCGGCACCTTGTCGGCCTTGTACTTCATGGCCGCGTCGTAGATCGCCAGCTTTTCCGGCTGGCCACCACCGGCCGGGTAGTACAGGGTGTTGCCGCCTTCCTCGCCACCGAACATCAGGTTCTTGATGCGGATGTTGGCGAAGGTGCCGCGGACCATCACGTCATCGTTGCCGCGACGGCTGCCGTAGCTGTTGAAGTCGGCCGGCTGCACGCCGCGCTCCTGCAGGAAGCGGCCTGCCGGCGAGTCCTTCTTGATGTTGCCGGCCGGGGAAATGTGGTCGGTGGTGATCGAGTCGCCGAACAGGCCCATCACGCGTGCGCCGTGCACGTCGTCGATGCTGCCGGTCTGCATGGTCATGCCATCGAAGTAGGGCGGGTTCTTGATGTAGGTGGAGGCGTCGCTCCACTCGTACAGGTTGCCGTCCGGCGAGGCGATGGTGTTCCAGCGGGTGTCACCCTTGAACACATCGGCGTAGTTCTGCTTGAACATCTCCGGGCCAATGGTGGCGGCGATGACGTCGCCGATTTCCTTGTTGCTTGGCCAGATGTCGCGCAGGAACACCGGCTGGCCATCGCTGCCGGTACCCAGCGGCTGGGTGGTCAGGTCGATGTCGGTGGTGCCGGCGATGGCATAGGCCACCACCAGCGGCGGGCTGGCCAGGTAGTTCATCTTCACTTCGGGGTGCACGCGGCCCTCGAAGTTGCGGTTGCCCGACAGCACCGAGGTCACCACCAGATCGCCAGCGGCGATGCCGGCGCTGACTTCGGTCGGCAGCGGGCCGGAGTTGCCGATGCAGGTGGTGCAGCCATAGCCGACCACGTAGAAGCCGATCTTCTCCAGCTCCTTCAGTACACCGGCCTTTTCAAGGTAATCGGTAACCACGCGCGAGCCCGGGCCGAGCGACGTCTTCACCCACGGCTGGCGGTTCAGGCCCTTGGCGGCCGCGTTGCGGGCCAGCAGGCCGGCGCCGATCATCACCGCCGGGTTGGAGGTGTTGGTGCACGAGGTGATGGCGGCGATGACCACTGCGCCATCCTTCAGCCGCACCTTGCGGCCTTCGATCTCGATGTCGGCAAAGCCCTTGGCCAGCTGCTCGTTGCCGACCGCGGCGCCGCCGCCTTCGTTGACGAAGGTGGCAACGTCCTCGCTGCGCTTGTCACGGTTGGCAGTCATGCCGACCAGCGCTTCGCGGTAGTTCTTCTGCACGTCTTCCAGCAGCACGCGGTCCTGCGGGCGCTTCGGGCCAGCGAGCGACGGCTTCACCGTGCCCATGTCCAGTTCCAGCGTGCTGCTGTACTGGGCGTGCGGGCTGCCGGGTTCGTGCCACAGGCCCTGCGCCTTGGCGTAGGCCTCGACCAGGTTGATCTGCTCTTCGCTGCGGCCCGACAGGCGCAGGTAGTTAAGCGATTCCGCGTCGATCGGGAAGATGCCGCAGGTGGCGCCGTACTCCGGGGCCATGTTGCCGATGGTGGCGCGGTCGGCCAGCGGCAGGTGCTGCAGGCCGTCACCGTAGAACTCGACGAACTTGCCCACCACGCCCAGCTTGCGCAGCATCTGGGTGACGGTCAGCACCAGGTCGGTGGCGGTGGCGCCCTCGGGCAGCTTGCCGGTCAGCTTGAAGCCGACCACCTGCGGGATCAGCATCGACGACGGCTGGCCGAGCATGGCGGCCTCCGCTTCGATGCCGCCCACGCCCCAGCCCAGCACGCCGATGCCATTGATCATGGTGGTGTGGCTGTCGGTGCCAAACACCGTATCCGGGTAGGCCACTGCCTTGCCGTCCTTGTCCGCGGTCATCACCACGCGGGCAAGGTTTTCCAGGTTCACCTGGTGGACGATACCGGTGTTGGGTGGCACCACCTTGAAGTTGTCGAAGGCCTTCTGGCCCCAGCGCAGGAAGCCATAGCGTTCCTGGTTGCGCTGGAACTCGATCTTGCCGTTGAGGTCCAGCGCGTCGGGCTTGCCGAACACATCGACCTGCACCGAGTGGTCGATGACCAGTTCGGAGGGAATCTGCGGGTTGATCTGCTCCGGCTTGCCGCCGAGCTTGACCACCGCATCGCGCATCGCGGCCAGGTCGACCACGCAGGGCACGCCGGTGAAGTCCTGCAGGACCACGCGCGCCGGCATGAACGCGATCTCGGTGTCCGGCTCGGCCGCCGGGTTCCAGCGGGCCACGGCTTCGATGTGATCCTTGCCGACGGTGATGCCGCCGTCCTCGTGCCGGAGCAGGTTCTCCAGCAGGATCTTCATCGAGTAGGGCAGGTGGGAGATATCGAAGCGCTGGCCCAGCGTGGGCAGGCTGAAGTAGTCGTAGGTCTTGCCACCGACATTCAGCTGGCTGCGGGTGGAGAACGAATCGCTCATGCGGGGTAACTCCTTCTTGCGGATGGCTTGCTCTGGCCCGCACATGAGCGGGCCTGCTTGCGGTCGCCGCGGGCCTGGCGGCCCCGGTGGTCCCAGTATGAACCCCAGACTGAATGGATTCATCCGGGCCGGGTTCCGGCCTGCGGCATCGGTTCCAGACTACAGGGGAAGGTGTATGGCGTATGTCACGTTTGTGGCCGATCCTTTGCGAGGCAAGGGCTGGCGGTGCGCCGGTCCTGTTCAGGGTGGAAGTATGCCCGGGGAAGTATGTATAATTTGTGCATACTCTGGAGGGCCTACTGATGGAAGCCACCGTTGCAGAACGCGGACAGATCACCCTGCCCAAGGCGGTGCGTGATGCCCTCGGCCTGACCAAGGGCACGCTGCTGAAGGTCGAGCTGGACGGCAGCCGCATCATCCTGCGCAAGAGTGTTGACGATGCCATTTCACGGGCGCGCGGCAAGTTCGCGCTGGACGGCTTCGAGTCATCCGACGCGGCCGTGCGCGCGGTGCGTGACGAGGAGTAAGCCGTGATGATCGCCGTCGATTCGCCGGTGCTGGTCGAGCTGCTCAGCAATGGCCCGCAGGCCGATGCCGTGGAAGCCATCCTCCGGCAGAGCCTGGTCGGTGGCCGCGTGGTGGTCTGTGGCGCAACCCTCGCCGAAGTGTGCGCATCGCTGCGCGGTGGTGCCGAGGTGCTCGAAGCGCTGGAAGAGATGGGCGTGCACTTCAACCCGATGGAAGCCAAGTCGGCGCTGCGCGCTGGCGAGATGCACCGCCGTCACCGCCAGCGCGGCGGTAGCCGTCGCAGCCTGGACGAATTCATGGTCGGCGCCCACGCACTGCTGCAGTGCGACGGCCTGATCACCTGGAACGACACGTTTTACCGCGACTACTTCAAGGGCCTGAAGCTGATCGTGCCGCACGCCTGAGCCCACTTTTGATTTTTCAACCTACGCATTACCCGGGAGTTGTCATGTTGGAAGCCTACCGCCACCACGTCGCCGAGCGCGCTGCGCTTGGCATCCCGCCGCTGCCGCTGAGCGCGCAGCAGACGGCCGATGTCATCGAACTGCTGAAGAACCCGCCGCAGGGCGAGGCCGAGTTCCTGCTCGACCTGCTGACCCACCGCGTGCCGGCCGGCGTCGATGACGCGGCCAAGGTCAAGGCCTCGTACCTGGCGGCGATCGCGCTGGGCAGCGAGCAGAACCCGCTGATCAGCCGCGAGCGCGCCACCGAACTGCTGGGCACCATGCTCGGCGGCTACAACGTTGCACCGCTGGTGCAGCTGCTGGACGACGCCAGCGTCGGCACCATCGCCGCCAACGGCCTGAAGAAGACCCTGCTGGTGTTCGATGCGTTCCATGACGTGCAGGAGAAGGCCAAGGCCGGCAACGCCAACGCCCAGGCCGTGCTGCAGAGCTGGGCCGATGCCGAGTGGTTCACCAGCAACCCGGAAGTGCCGCAGAGCCTGACCGTCACCGTGTTCAAGGTGCCGGGCGAAACCAACACCGATGACCTGTCGCCAGCACCGGACGCGACCACCCGCCCGGACATTCCGATGCACGCGCTGGCGATGCTGAAGAACAAGCGCGACGACGCGCCGTTCACCCCGGAAGAAGACGGCAAGCGCGGCCCGATCCAGCAGATCCTGTCGCTGAAGGACAAGGGCCACCTGGTCGCCTACGTCGGCGACGTGGTCGGCACCGGCTCCTCGCGCAAGTCGGCCACCAACAGCGTGCTGTGGTGGACCGGCGATGACATTCCGTACATCCCGAACAAGCGCGCTGGCGGCGTGTGCCTGGGCGGCAAGATCGCCCCGATCTTCTACAACACCATGGAAGATGCCGGTGCGCTGCCGATCGAGCTGGACGTGTCGAAGATGGAGCACGGCGATGTCATCGAGCTGCGTCCGTACGACGGCAAGGCGCTGAAGAACGGCGAAGTGATCGCCGAGTTCCAGGTCAAGTCCGACGTGCTGTTCGACGAAGTGCGTGCCGGCGGCCGCATCCCGCTGATCATCGGCCGTGGTCTGACCGGCAAGGCGCGCGAAGCGCTGGGCCTGGCCCCGACCGACCTGTTCCGCCTGCCGGTGCAGCCGGCCGATACCGGCAAGGGCTTCTCGCTGGCGCAGAAGATGGTTGGCCGCGCCTGTGGCCTGCCGGAAGGCCAGGGCATGCGCCCGGGCACCTACTGCGAACCGAAGATGACCTCGGTCGGCTCGCAGGACACCACCGGCCCGATGACCCGTGACGAGCTGAAGGACCTGGCCTGCCTGGGCTTCTCGGCCGACCTGGTGATGCAGTCGTTCTGCCACACCGCCGCTTACCCGAAGCCGGTGGACGTGAAGACGCACCACACTCTGCCGGAGTTCATCTCCACCCGTGGCGGCGTTTCCCTGCGCCCGGGCGACGGCGTGATCCACAGCTGGCTCAACCGCATGCTGCTGCCGGACACGGTCGGCACCGGCGGTGACTCGCACACCCGTTTCCCGGTGGGTATTTCGTTCCCGGCCGGCTCGGGCCTGGTCGCCTTCGCCGCTGCCACCGGCGTGATGCCGCTGGACATGCCGGAGTCGGTGCTGGTGCGCTTCAAGGGCAAGATGCAGCCGGGCGTGACCCTGCGTGACCTGGTCAACGCGATCCCGTTGTACGCGATCAAGTCGGGCCTGCTGACCGTGGCCAAGGCGGGGAAGAAGAACATCTTCTCCGGCCGTATCCTGGAGATCGAAGGCCTGCCGGAGCTGAAGGTCGAACAGGCGTTCGAACTGTCCGACGCCTCGGCCGAGCGTTCGGCGGCAGGTTGCTCGGTGCGCCTGAACAAGGAGCCGATCATCGAGTACCTGACCAGCAACATCACCCTGCTGAAGTGGATGATTGCCGAGGGTTACCAGGATCCGCGCTCGCTGCAGCGCCGTATCGAGAAGATGGAAGCGTGGCTGGCCAACCCGCAGCTGCTGGAGCCGGATGCGGACGCCGAGTACGCCGCCGTCATCGAAATCGACCTTGCCGACATCCACGAGCCGATCGTGGCCTGCCCGAACGACCCGGACGACGTGAAGACCCTGTCCGAAGTGGCCGGTGCCAAGATCGACGAAGTGTTCATCGGTTCGTGCATGACCAACATCGGTCACTTCCGTGCGGCGGCGAAGCTGCTGGAAGGCAAGCGTGATATTCCCACCCGCCTGTGGGTGGCCCCGCCGACCAAGATGGACGCTTCGGAGCTGACCAAGGAAGGCGTGTACGGCACCTTCGGCAGCGCGGGTGCGCGCATGGAAATGCCGGGCTGCTCGCTGTGCATGGGCAACCAGGCGCAGATCCGCGAAGGCTCCACCGCGATGTCGACCTCGACCCGCAACTTCCCGAACCGCCTGGGCCGCAACACCAATGTGTACCTGGGTTCGGCGGAACTGGCGGCGATCTGCTCGCGCCTGGGCCGCATCCCGACCAAGGAGGAGTACATGGCGGACATCGGCGTGATCAACGCCAATGGTGCGGAGATCTACCGCTACATGAACTTCGACCAGATCGAGGAATACCAGGACGTGGCCGGCACGGTCGCTGCCTGATGCGGTAACGGAAAACCCCCGGCTCGCGCCGGGGGTTTTTTTGTGAGCGGACGACCCACGCTAGTGCCGGCCGCTGGTAGGCAACCCGTTGAAACGAAGAAACGCAGGTGAAAGCCGGGTTTTTCATTGTGCCCGGCCAGGTGGCCTAGCCCATCCGCCTCGCGGTGAGGGCCTGCTCGTGGGCGAGGTCCTGCTGGGCGACCTGTTGTGCCTGCGAAATCTGCTCGGCCTTGGCGAGCGACTGTTCTACGGGCGTATTGACGGCCTCACTGATTGGAACCGACGCCCGCAGGTTTACTGGATTGTCGAGCGCTCCCTGCACAACGAACATGCGAGAGGCTGGGCCATCGCTGGGTGAATTGCCCAGTACAACGTGATCGACGCGTTCCAGGCCGCTGCCCTTGGCCGCCGCAAGCAGGCCGGCCGTCACGCGCTCAGTGGTTTCATCGAAGCTGCGCCCGTGCCTGGCATCCACGGCGGATACACCCTCGCGAATCTGCCGGTAGAGCGCATGGTCTGGATGGCCTTCCTTCCTGGGATCCAGGCCTGCCCTGTCCAAGGTTGATTCAATGCTCTCCTGCAAAGGGGTCCTGGGAGAGAAAGCGGGATTGCTGAGAGAGGGCGAGCCCTTGTCGGTTGCATCCTGGATCAGTTTATCGCCAGGCCTGAGCGCATTGCGGGCTCGCTGCTCGGCTTCAGCTTCGTGGCGGGCGTATGCACCGGCTTCCTCGACACCGCGCAGGAAATTGATACCGTCGCGCAGCAGACCGGGCCCGCCGCCGACAAGCACGGTCGCACCCGCACGTAGTTGATGAACATCACTGCGGTAGTCGGCAATCCGGCGCAGGTCCTCAGGATCCGTAACGCGCGCCTGTGGATTGTCCAGTACAGATTGCACCGGACCCTTATCGGTCATGCGATCAAGGAAATGAACCACTCGATGGGAGTCGCCCAACTGGACCGCCACCGCGGCGGACATGACATGGCCGCTCTTCATCCCGGGTGTTCCGATCGAGGCGATGCGCTGGCCGTGCTCGGCGTTGCGCAGGATCTCCAGTTCCCTGGGCAGCGCATACATCTCGACCTTGCCGTAATGGGGACCGCCGGCACTGACCAGGTCGCCTGCCATCACATGGTTGGTGAAGGGTGCCGCGCTGGCTGGCTGGCCTTCAGGAAGGCGATATGCCAGCCCGGCGGCACCGTAGGGATTGAACGCGTCGCCGGGGAGGTTGTAGTGGTGTGCGGTGATCTGTGCGAGCGCGCCGCCCAGGGAGTGGCCGGTGACGTGTACTGGCCCGGCTCCCCTTTCTTCGGCCAGCCTGAGGGCTTGCTTTGTCAGCGCCAGCGCGTCAGTCAGTTGCGCGTTGACTCTGGCGGTGACCATCGCGGCGTCGATGCCGCCATCAAGCATGGGCTGACGATCAAACTCGGTACCGCGATGGGCGACGATGACTTCCTTTGTATTGATGTTGAGGTAGACAATGCCCTGATATCCGCTCCCAGAGTCACGACAAGCGAGGACCTCATACTTTGTTCCGCCGACGGTGATGTCGGAACTGACGGGCGGAAGCGGGTCCTTATAGACATTGTCCGAAAGCGCCGCGCTTTCTCTAGGATTCATTGCGATGCTCCTTCAATCCGTGTGGAGACTTCGATTGGAAAGTACTCCTCGCGCTTCTCTGGGGGCATCTTTTCGTACCAACTTGAAGGCTCGGTTGGCGTCCGCTCTGTCGACTGTCCTGTGGTCAAGGGCGGCAATGTGCGCTTTACGTAAGCAGTGAAGGTTCTCCCGCCCTCAATTTCCTTGAACAGTGCTGCGACGGACGCTCGAATTGGGCGACCATCAATGATGAAGGCGAATGAAGCTTCCACGAGCACGGGTGTCCAAGTGCACGGGCCACGACCGTAATAGTCGGCAACTTCCATACCGTCGTTGAAAACAGCACTGCTGAACTCAGTTGCACTGAGGCGCTGTGCCTGAACCTCAACCTTGTGCTGGTTCGGCTCGTACTGCACCCCCTCCCAATTGTTGACCGGAGGCAGACAGAGTGGGTCTATCTCATACGTGACGAAGACCGAAGGAACGGGAACTTCCACGGGGGCATCGTGGACCCGAATCACAATCGGCAGCGCATCCCTTGGCGCAGGATTCTCGCGATAGACCGGGAACGAGCGTTCCTTGTTGCAGCCTGCAACAACCAGTGTGAGCAAGGCGATCAACGCAACATGAGCAAGGCTGGGGACGGATTTCAGCATGAGCGGTCCATGTCGCTGCAGGATTGATCCTTGGAACATGCGGTCTCATCGCGAACGACGGCGCCACATCCGGGCAAATGCGACAGGTTGCGCAGTGGGTATTGTCCGTTACCTGGACTTCCCACCCTGTGTACCCGAGCAGCGCGGCCTTGCGGGGTAACGTTCATCGGCGTTCCATTGCGGTGCGATACCTGACTATACGACCCGCTCCAGCCGCGCTCCAAGTCGGTGTCCTGCGGGCCTCCCGTTTGGCGCGCATGGCTTGCGGCAGGATCAAACCTCGATCAGCGCCGTTGAAACATGTCGAAAGTGCTGGCGGCGGATCGGCAATGGAGCCTGACGTCTCTTGCAGGTGTCCAGCAGGGAGCGGAGCCGAGCGTGGGCTCGGCTCTACAGGGGCCTGTCAGCCGCGGGCGAGGGCGAGCAACCGCTCGGCGATCCGCTCCAGTGGCACCTGTTCCTCGGCAGCGCCCAGCTTGAACGCGGCACCGGGCATGCCCCAGACCACGCTGGTCGCTTCGTCCTGCACCAGCGTTGGGGCGCCGGCCTGGCGCATTTCCAGCAGGCCGCGTGCGCCGTCGTCGCCCATGCCGGTGAGGATGGCGCCGATGGCGTTGCCGCCGGCGTTCTGCGCAACCGAGCGGAACAGCACATCGACCGCGGGCTTGTGCCGGTTCACTGCCGGGCCGTCGTCGACACGGCAGCGCCAACGCGCACCGTCGCGGATGATCCGCAGGTGCTTGCCGCCGGGCGGCAGGTAGGCGTGGCCAGGCAGCACGGCTTCGCCGTCGCTGGCCTCGCGGACGGCCATGGCCGAGTGGCGGTCCAGGCGCTCGGCAAAGGCGCTGCTGAAGCTGGCCGGCAGGTGCTGGGTCATCACCACCGCGGGTGCATCGGCAGGCATGCCTTCCAGCACCACGCGCAGCGCTTCGGTGCCGCCGGCTGACGAGCCGATCGCGATCAGGCGGTCGGTGGTACGGAACTGCGGCGAGGCAGCACGCGTCGCCGGCGCTGCGTCCAGCGTGAGCTTGGGGGCGCTGGCACGCACCAGCGGACGCACGCGCGAGCGCGCCGCCATCTTGACCTTGGCGATGATCTCCTCGGCATAGCCCTGCAGGCCGCGGGCCACGTCCAGCTTGGGCTTGGAGACGAAATCCACGGCGCCCAGCGCCAGTGCCTGCAGGGTGGTGTCGGCGCCTCGCTCAGTCAGCGAAGAAATCATCACCACCGGCAGCGGATGCAGGCGCATCAGGTTTTCCAGGAACGCCAGCCCGTCCATGCGCGGCATTTCCACGTCCAGGGTGATCACGTCCGGGAGCAGGCGCTTGATCTTCTCGCGCGCCAACAGCGGGTCAGCCGCGGTGCCGACCACGTCGATGGCCGGGTCGCTGGACAGTATTTCCGTGAGCATCTGCCGCACGACGGCGGAGTCGTCGACGATCAGGACCCGGCAGGGGGCGTTGCCGGTGAAGGTCATTCGAACAGCTCCACGCCACCGGTGACCGGCGCCTTGGACAGGCGCGCACGCACCGCCGATTCGGCGGCGGCCACCTCGGCCTCATGCGCATGCGGCAGGCGCTGCACCACCACGCGGCCGGTATCGGCGAAGAACCAGATCTTGCGCGGATGGATGCCGCACAGGTCCTCGGCAATGATCGGAATGTGCTCGGCCTGAAGGTACTGGCGGACAAACTCGGCGTTGCGGGTGCCAACCGGGTTGCTGGTGAAGCCCTTCAGCACGTTGGCGCCACCGAACACCTTGGCCTCGATGCGCTTGCGGTGGGCACCACGCTTGAGCATGTCGTTGATCAGCAGTTCCATCGCGTAGCTGCCGTAGCGCGCGGGCGCGCCGTCACCGGCGTTGCCCTCGGGCAGCAGGAAGTGGTTCATGCCGCCGATCTTCAGCACCGGGTCGCGCAGGCAGGCGGCTACGCACGAGCCCAGCGTGGTGGTCAGCGCGGTGGTGTCATCGACCACCAGGTACTGGGTGGGCAGCAGCTTGGCGGCGATGGTCTGGAAACGCGCATCCTGGTAGCGCATCACATCGTCGGTACGCAGCGAAGCATTCATGCGCCGGCCTTCGCCGCACGGCGGTACAGGGTGCGGCCGCAGGGCTGGATCAGGTCGGCGGCGTGCAGATAGTTCTCCGAATGGCCGGTGTAGAGCAGACCGTCATCGGCCAGGTGCTGCACCAGGCGGCCGAGGATCGCGCGCTGGGTCGGCTTGTCGAAGTAGATCATCACGTTGCGGCAGAACAGTGCGTCGAATGGGCCACCGACGTCGTAGCGCGGGGCGAGCAGGTTCAACGGGCGGAATTCGATCAGCTCGCGCAGCGCAGGCAGCACGCGGCACTGGCCCTCGTTGGGGCCGCTGCCACGCTGGAAGTAGCGGCGGCGCAGGTCCGGATCGAGGCTGGCGACGCGATCGATGTTGTAGACGCCACGGCCGGCGGTGGCCAGCACCTGGGTGTCGACGTCAGTGGCGATGATGCGTACCGGCGGCTTCAGGGTGCCAAAGGCCTCGCACGCGGTGATCGCCATCGAATAGGGCTCTTCGCCGGTGGACGCCGCGCACGACCACAGCAGCAACGGCGTGCGGCTGGAGCGCTGCTGCAGTTCTTCGCGCAGCTTGTCGAAGTGGTGCGGTTCGCGGAAGAACGAGGTCAGATTGGTGGTCAGGGCGTTGGTGAACGCCTGCCACTCGTCACCATCTTCCTGCTCCAGATGGTCCAGGTACTGCTGGAAGCTGCGCATGCCCAGCGTGCGCAGGCGGCGCGACAGGCGGCCATAGACCATGTCGCGCTTTGCCGGCGCAAGCGCAATGCCCACGCGCTGGTAGATCAGGTCGCAGACGCGGCGGAAATCACGGTCGGCGAACTCGAATTCGCGTGGGCCGGTAACGATGGGAGTAGGACTTTGCACGGGGGACGTGTCCATCGGCGGGGGCAGCGGCCGAAGCCGCTACGGGTGGGTCTCAGAATTCCTGCCAGTCGCTGTCGCTGGCGACGAAGGTGCCGGCGTTGCTGCTACGACGTGGCGATATCGGTGCAGGTGCTGCCGCGCGGCTTGGCTGCGGAGGTGCCACGGTGGTGACTCTCGCCGGCTCGACCCGCGCGGCAACGGCCTGCATCGCGGCCGAGACCTGGTTGTCGAGCCGGAAGATCGCCACGGCATCTGCAAGCTGTGCGGCCTGGTCTTCCATCGCACGTGCGGCAGCGGTGGCTTCCTCCA
>NZ_KV791399.1:0-13687 GCF_001807895.1 Stenotrophomonas sp. HMSC10F07 | reverse complement strand
GGGGTCGGATCCTGCGGATCCGACCCCGGCGTATCCGGTTTCAGGCCTGGGTCGTGTGGCCGTAGGTATCCAGCAGGCGGGCGAATACTTCCTCGCCGATGCGCTGGAAATCCTGATCCTCGGTCTGCCCTTCCACCGCCAGTTGCAGCAGGCCCTCCAGCAGGGCGCGGTCGGTATCGGAATGGGAATCGCTGGCGTGCATGGGAGCCTCCACGGTGGTGCGCATGATCAATGGTCGCAAGGGTCGTGCCAGCCTGGCCGTACCCCGCCATAGGCGATAGCGGCCGGCGCCCCTCCAGCTTGAGGGCGAAAACTGACGTGAATGGACTGGACTTGCCCCTGTTCAGGCTTCACGCGATCATGGCGCCCGGCTGCGCACCATCCACGCAGTCGCCGCAGGAGACAGTTCCATGGCTTCGGTCACGCCCCCCGGTCTGGCCTACGAGGTCGAACACGATCTGGCCAACCACCGCTTCACCGCCCGTGTGCGAGGACAGCTGGCGGTGCTGGACTACCAGATCAAGCGCAAGCGCATGGTCATCACCCACACCGAGGTGCCCGAGCCGATCGCCGGCCGTGGCATCGCCGGTGAGCTGACCCGCGTGGCACTGCGTTTCGCCCGCGAGCAGAAGTACAAGGTGGTGCCGGCATGTTCCTACGCCGAGGCTTTCCTGCAGCGGCACGAGGAGTACCACGACCTGCTCGTTGGCTGAGTGCCAGCGGGCCACGCTTCAGCCATGGCAGGCGATGATGTACAAACATGAACAGGGGATCCCGATGAAGATTGGAAACAACCGGCCACTGCACGGCAGCGTGCTGGCCGGCGTGGTGGGCGTGCTGTTGCTGGCCGGTTGCCAGCGTGAAAGCGAGCCGGCGCCGGTAACCGACGCGGCGCCCGCCGCCGAAGCCACCGCCGCCGGCGAGACGCCGGCCACGGAAGCGCCGCTGGACCTGCGCGACGTGATCGAAAACAACGAGCGCGAAGTGGTGGGAATCAGCTACCCGGCCGGTATCGACCGCTACCCCGGCCTGGCGCGCGCGCTGCAGAGCTACGCGACGAGTGCACGCAGTGACCTGCAGCAGGCGCTGGACGGGCTGGGCAATGACAAGCCGACCATGCCCTACGAGCTGTCGCTGAGCTTCGAGAAGCTGCTGGAAACCCCGCAGCTGGTGGTGGTCAGTGCCGATGGCAGCCGCTACACCGGTGGCGCCCATGGCGAACCGCTGGTGGCGCGCTTCGTATGGCTGCCGCAGCAGCAGCAGATGCTCAGTGCCGACAAGCTGGTGACCGATGCCAAGGGCTGGAAGGCAATCAGCGATTTCGTCTCCGACCAGCTGCGCGAACGCGTGGCCACGCGGCTCAGCGGCGAGGACATGGACCCGGCCCAACTGCAGGAATCGCTGCGCAACGCATCGCGCATGATCGCCGACGGTACTGGCCCGCAGGCCGACAATTTCAGCCAGTTCCAGCCACTGACCGACGACAAGGGGCAGATCACCGCGCTGCGGTTTGTTTTCCCTCCGTACCAGGTGGGTCCATACTCGGACGGCACCCAGACCGCCGATGTACCGGCGGCGGTGCTGTTGCCGCACGTGGCCAAGGACTACGTGGAGCTGTTCGCACGCGGTTGACCGCAGTCGAGGAGGTGGCGTGGATACAGGGTTGCAGGAGCGGGTCGCCGGCCTGCTCCACGAAGCCGGGGTCCGCATCGGCGGTACCCAGCCACAGGACATCCAGGTGCATGACCCGCGCTTTTTCGCGCGGGTCATGGGCCACGGCTCGCTCGGCCTGGGCGAGAGCTACATGGAAGGGTGGTGGGATGCGAACGTCCTGGATGAATTCCTCGTCCACCTGATGCAGGCGCACCTGGATGAACGGGTGCACGGCTGGCGCGAAGTGGCCGATGCGCTGAAGGCGCGCCTGTTCAACCTGCAGGCGGGGCAGGGCAGCTACGAGGTCGGGCGCCGTCATTACGACCTGGGCAACGATCTCTACCAGGCCATGCTCGGCCAGCGCCTGGTCTACAGCTGTGGCTATTGGCGCAACGCCGATGATCTCGACGCCGCACAGGAAGCCAAGCTCGACCTGGTCTGCCGCAAGCTGGGCCTGCGCCCGGGCCAGCGCGTGCTGGACATCGGCTGCGGTTGGGGTGAAGCGCTGAAGTTCGCCGTTGAGCGCTACGGTGTCAGCGGCGTCGGCGTGACGATTTCGCAGGAGCAGGCCGAGTTCGCGCGGAACCTGTGCGCAGGCCTGCCGATCGAGATCCGACTGCAGGACTACCGCGAGCTGGACGAACCGTTCGATGCGATTTTCTCGATCGGCATGTTCGAGCACGTCGGTGACAAGAACTACGCGGGCTTCTTCGAGGTGGCCAAGCGCTGCCTGTCGCCGCGCGGCCTGCTGCTGTTGCACAGCATCGGTACCAACATCTCCCGGCATCGCACCGATCCGTGGATCGCGCGCTACATCTTCCCCAACTCGATGCTGCCGTCGGCGGTGCAGATCACCCGGGCGTTCGAAGGCCGTTTCGTACTGGAGGACTGGCACAACTTCGGCACCGACTACGACCTGACCCTGCAGGCCTGGCGGCGCAACGTAGAGGCGGCGTGGCCACGGCTGGATGCGCGCTACGACGAGCACTTCCGCCGCATGTGGCGCTTCTACCTGGCCGGGTCGATGGCCACCTTCCGCTGCCGGCACGCGCAGCTGTGGCAGCTGGTGCTGTCGCCGGAAGGCGTGCCGGGCGGGTACGTGGCGCCACGGTAGTGTTGCGTCGGGAGAGAGGGATAGATCAGGCCTGATACGACACTCATTGACGTTGACTACGGGTATTGCACGGTCTGCTCTCCGCAAGGGTGCCGACGACGCTAAGCTGTTGGGTCGGCGGCATTACCGCATTCCTGAAGGCGTTGCAGCATGGGTTGGGACATCACCTACCATCCAGTCGCGGACTCGGAAATCCGTGGCCTCTATTTCCGTGCGCTGGAGGACGCGACGCTGGTTGAGCCGCTGCAGCAGCAATTCCGGATCGAGCCTTTCTACATGGAGCAGCTGCAGGAACGCATCGACGAGGCTCGCTCGATCAGCGCAGACGTGCCCTTCGAGAAGGGGCATGCTTTGTACCTGGCGATCGTGGCCGGTCACCTGCGCCGGTATCACTATCTTCGCGGGAGCGCCCTTTCGTTCTTCATCGACGATCCGGTGGTTGCCCGCTATTTCGCGGACTGGCGGCAACTGGTGCCGCCACAGTGGGCGGACGCCGCTGCAGGCAACCACCTGCGCGAAAACTACGGTGGTGGTGTGTTCATCACGCATGACCGGCTGAAGCAGATGCGCGCGGACTACGCCGCGGACAATGACCTGCGCGCGCGTCTGCACGAGCTGTTCTCTGATGGTCGACTGGCCGTGTTCTGGAGCGTTGTCGATGATGCCATCGGCAAGGGATGCGGATTGCTGGAAGCAAGCGAGGTGGTCGAGCCGAATCCGATGGACCTCAACGCATCGACCAGCATGAGCAATCTGCTCAACTGCGCCCCCGATGGCGCGTTGCTGTACGCAGAGGCCGTCGCGGCGCAGCTGGCGCAGTTCGTGCCGGAAACCCTGGATACGGATACGGATACGGATACGGCTCCGGCGGCAACCACGCAGAAACGATGGTGGGAACGATTGTTCCGGCGATGACCTCAACGAAAAAACCGCCCGGTCTCCCGGGCGGTTTTCGTTTCAGGCGACTGCGCTGGCGATCAGTTGCCGGCGCCGGTCAGGCCACGCTTTTCCAGCAGCGGTTCGATCTGCGGCTCGTGGCCGGCGAAATCGCGGAACAGCTGCATCGCGTCGACGCTGCCGCCCTTGGACAGCAGGGTGGCACGGAAGTGGTCGCCGTTCTTGCGGTTCAGGCCGCCATTGTCCTTGAACCACTTCTGGGTGTTGGCATCGAGCACTTCCGACCAGATGTAGGCGTAGTAGCCGGCCGAATAGCCGCCCATGATGTGGCTGAAGTACGGGGTCTTGTAACGCGGCGGAACCGGCGCGTAGTAGATGCCGTCCTTCTCCAGTGCGGCGCGCTCGAAGGCCATCACGTCCTTGGCCGCCGGCACCTGGTCCGGGCCGATCTGGTGCCAGTTCTGGTCCAGCATCGCCGCGCCCAGGTATTCGGTGGTGGCGAAGCCCTGGTTGAACTTGGCCGCCGCCAGCACCTTGTCCAGCAGCGCCTGCGGCATCGCCGAACCGTTCTGGTAGTGCTTGGCGTAGTTCTTCAGGATGACCGGGTTGTCCGACCACATCTCGTTGACCTGGGAGGGGAACTCGACGAAGTCACGCGGCACCGAGGTGCCCGAGAAGTACGGGTACTTCACGTTGGAGAACATGCCGTGCAGGGCGTGGCCGAACTCGTGGAAGGTGGTGTTCACCTCGTCCCAGGTCAGCAGGGTCGGCTGGCCGGCCGGCGGCTTCGGAATGTTCAGGTGGTTGGCGACCACCGGCTTGAAGCCGGTCAGCTTGGACTGCGAGACGTAGGAGTTCATCCACGCACCACCGCGCTTGGAGGCGCGTGCATACGGGTCGAAGATGAAGATCGCCAGCTGGCTGCCGTCGGCGTCGAACACGTCGTAGACGGTGACGTCATCGTGGTAGACCGGCAGGTCGGTGCGCTGCTTGAAGGTCAGGCCGAATTCCTGGCCCGCGGCGTAGAACACGCCGTTCTCCAGCACGTTCTTCATTTCGAAGTACGGCTTCAGCTGCGACTCGTCGAAGTTGTACTTGGCCTGGCGCACCTTCTCGCTGTAGAAGGCCCAGTCCCACGGTTCCAGCTTGAACGTCGGCTTGCCGGCGGCCTTCTGTTCCTGGTCGATCATCGCCTGCAGGTCGGCGGCTTCACGCTTGGCGTTGGCCACCGCGGCCGGGGCCAGCTTGCCCAGCATTGCGTTGACCGCTTCGGGGGTCTTGGCGGTCTGGTTGGTCAGGTTGTAGGCGGCGAAGTTCGGGAAGCCCATCAGCTTGGCCTTGTCGGCACGCAGCTGCATGATGCGCGAGACGAGCGCGGTGTTGTCGAACTCACCGCCACGGCTGCCACGGCTGACCGACGCTTCGTAGATCTTCTGGCGCAGGGCGCGGTTGGCCAGGTTGGTCAGCGGCGGCTGGCCGGTGGTGTTGAGCAGGGTGATCACGTACTTGCCGTCCTGGCCGCGGGCCTTGGCGGCTTCGGCGGCGGCGGCGATCTGCTCCTTGGACAGGCCGTCCAGCGCCTTGACGTCGTCGACGGTGATTGCCGAAGCGTTCACTTCCGACTGCACGTTCTGGCTGAACTTGGTGCCGAGGTTGGCCAGCTCGGCGTTCATCTCCTTCAGCTTGGCCTTGTCGGCCTCGGACAGCTTGGCGCCTGCGCGCACGTAGTTGTCGTAGTACTTCTCGACCAGGCGCACGCCTTCGGCGTCCAGGCCCAGCTGGCTGCGGGTGTCATACAGCGCCTGGATGCGGGCGAACAGCTTGCCGTTCAGCGCGATCGCATCGCTGTGCGCGGCGAATTTCGCCGAGTAGTCGGCCTGCAGCTTCTTGCGGGTGTCATTGGTATCGGCGCCGACCAGGCTGAAGAACACGGTGGTCGCGCGGTCGAGGATGTCACCGCTCTTTTCCAGGGCGATGATGGTGTTGTCGAAGGTCGGCTTGGCCTTGTTGTTGGCGATGGCCTCCACTTCCTTCAGCTGCTGCGCCATGCCGGCGTCGAAGGCCGGGGCGAAGTCGCTGTCCTTGATCCTGTCGAACTGCGGATAATGCAGGGGCAGCGGGCTTTCGGCGAAGAACGGATTGGCCTGCTGGGCATGGGTGCCGGCAGACGGGGTGACGGCGCTGGCCGAGAAGGCGGGCAGGGCAAGGCCGAGGGACATGGCCACGGCAAGGGCAAGGCGGGTGGTCAAGGCAGGGACTCCGGTAAGGCAAACAAGGGCCCGAGGGTAACCCGGCCGGCGGCGCCCGCACTTGTGTCAAAAGGCATGTTGCCGGCTCCGGGCGCGGGTACCATGCATTCACCGCCCACGGCCCGCCCTCATGACCAGCGCCTACGATTTCAGCTTCCGTGACCTCGACGGCCAGCCGCAGGCGCTGGCCCGTTATCAGGGCCACCCGTTGCTGCTGGTGAACGTCGCCAGCCGCTGTGGCTTCACCCCGCAGTACACCGGCCTGGAACAGTTGTGGCAGGACTACCGCGAGCGCGGCCTGGTGGTGATCGGCTTCCCGTGCAACCAGTTCGGTGCGCAGGAGCCGGGGGACGCGGCGCAGATCCGCCAGTTCTGTTCGCTGGACTATCCGGTCAGCTTTCCGCTGTCGGAGAAGATCGAGGTCAACGGCGAGGGCGCTGATCCGTTGTGGGCCTGGATGACGCACGAAAAGCGTGGCCTGCTCGGCAGTGCCCGCATCAAGTGGAATTTCAGCAAGTTCCTGGTCGATCGCCAGGGGCAGGTGGTGTCGCGGCATGCGCCCACCACCCGGCCGGAGCAGTTGCGCAGCGCGATCGAAGCGCTGCTGTAGAGCCGAGCCCACGCTCGGCTGCTTTTCCGGCTGACTCCGAGCGCGGGCTCGGCTCTACAGATGCGATGGGCTATTTCTCGACGAACGCGCGCTCGAACACGTAGTGGCCCGGTTGGCCGATGCGCGGCGAAACCTGGAAACCCCGGGCATCGAGCACGGTGCGAAGGTCGGCCAGCATCTGCGGGCTGCCGCAGATCATCGCGCGGTCGTTTTCCGGGCTCAGTTCCGGCAGGCCGAGGGTGCGCTGCATCTCGCCGCTCTCCATCAGCTGGGTCAGGCGGCCCTGGTTGGCGAACGGCTCGCGGGTGACGGCCGGGTAGTACAGCAGCTTGTCGCCGATCATCTCGCCGAGGAACTCGTGCTCACGCAGTTCCGTCTCGAAGTAATCGCGGTAGGCCAGGTCCTTTTCGTAGCGCACGCCGTGGCACAGGATCACCTTCTCGAAGCGCTCGTAGGTTTCCGGGTCCTTGATGACCGACAGCCACGGCGCCAGGCCGGTGCCGGTGCCCAGCAGGTACAGGTTCCTGCCGGGATGCAGGTCGCTGATCAGCAGGGTGCCGGTGGGCTTCTTGCCGACCAGTACCTTGTCGCCCGGCTTGATGTGCTGCAGGCGCGAGGTCAGCGGGCCGTCCTGCACCTTGATGCTGAAGAACTCCAGCTGTTCTTCCCAGTTGGCACTGGCAATGGAATAGGCGCGCAGCAGCGGTCGCGCCTCGGTTTCCAGGCCGATCATCACGAACTGGCCGTTCTCGAAGCGGAAGCCGCTGTCGCGGGTGGTGGTGAAGCTGAAGTAGGCATCGGTCCAGTGACGGACCTCAAGCACCGTTTCGGCGCCGAAAGCGGAGGACATGGGCGTATCTATCGAAAGTCGTCGGGGGTAATTCTATCTCAAATGAGACAAGTTCTCATTGGGCGGAACGAGAGGCGTTCTCAGCGGTAACCCGCCGCCTGCAGCTCGAACAGCTCGGCATAGCGGCCGCCCTGCGCCATCAGCTGCGCATGGGTGCCGCTGGCCTCGATCCGGCCATCGGCCAGCACCAGGATGCGGTCGGCCATGCGTACCGAGGAAAAGCGGTGGGAAATCAGTACTGCGGTGCGATTATCCGCCAGTTCCCTGAACCGCTGGAACACCTCGAACTCACTGCGGGCATCCAGCGCTGCCGTTGGCTCATCCAGGATCATCACCTGCGCATTGCGCATCCATGCGCGGGCAATGGCGATCTTCTGCCACTGGCCACCGGACAGGTCCACGCCCTGCTTGAAGCGGCGGCCGATCTGCTGGTCGTAGCCGCCGGGCAGGTCGTCGATGACTTCCTCGGCCATGCCGCGTCGCGCCGCGTCAGCGATGCGTGCCTGGTCGTCCATCGCCTCGACCTGGCCGACGCCGATGTTTTCGCCGGCGCTGAGGTTGTAGCGCACGAAGTCCTGGAAGATCACCCCGAGGTTGGCGCGCAGGTCATCCAGGTCGTAATCGCGCAGGTCGCGGCCATCGAGCAGGATGCGGCCTTCGTCCGGTTCGTACAGCCGCGCCAGCAGCTTCACCAGGGTGGTCTTGCCGGCGCCGTTCTCGCCGACCAGGGCCAGCACTTCGCCGGCGTGCAGCTGGAAATCCAGGTGACGCACCGCCCACTGTTCGGCATCGGGGTAGCGGAAGCCGACGTTCTCGAATACGAAGCCCTGGCGGATCGGTTGCGGCACGCGCACGGCCCCATCGCGCGAGTGGATTTCCGGCTGGATCTGGAAGAACGAGAACAGGTCATCCAGGTACAGCGCCTGGCTGGCCACCTGCGAAAAGCCGATCAGCAGGCCTTCCAGCAGCTGGCGCAGGCGCAGGAAGCTGCCGGCGAGGAAGGTCAGGTCGCCGATCGAGAAGTCCCCACGCACCGTGCGCCATGCGATGTAGGCGTAGGCGGTGTAATACCCCAGCGTGCCCAGCGCAGCCAGCAGCGTGCCCCAGAACGCGCGGCGCCGTGCCAGGGCGCGGTTGGCCTGGAACAATGCCACCGACAGGCGCCGGTAGCGCTCCACCAGGAAGCGGTGCAGGTTGTAGATCTTCACTTCCTTGGCCGTTTCCACGCTGGCGCCCAGCTGGCGCAGGTAGTCGAGCTGGCGGCGCTCGGGCGTCCACTCGAAGTTGAGGCTGTAGCCGGCCGCGTTGAAGTGCGATTCGCCGATGAAGGCCGGCACCAGTGCCAGCGCCAGCAGCAGGATCAGCCACGGCGCGTAGACCAGCAGGCCGACGGCGAGGCTGGCCACGGTGATCGCGTCCTGCACCTGGCCGAACAGCTGGCTCATCAGGTTCATCCTGCCCATGGTCTGGCGGCGCGCACGGTCCAGCTTGTCCTGCAGGTCCGGGTCTTCGAAATCCTCCAGGTCCAGCGTCGCGGCGTGTTCCATCAGACGGATGCTGGTGGCGTTGGCGAACAGTTCGGAAAGCAGAACGTCGGCATAGCTGACCAGCCGGCCGAGCAGGTCTGAGGCGATGGCCAGGCCGAATTCCAGTGCCAGCAGGCCCAGCAGTGGATTGAGCAGGCCGCTGGACAGCGCCTCGCCCAGCGGCGGGAAGCCGGCATCGTGCTGGCTCAGGTGCAGGGCGCTGTCGATGATCAGCTTGCCGACGTAGAGCATCGCCACCGGCAGCAGCGCACGGATCAGGCGCAGCCCCAGGCTGGCCAGGGTCAGCGCCGGACTGGTCTTCCAGATCATGCGCAGGAAGGGGGGCAGATTGCGCATCGCCCTGAAGCGCTGGCGCAGGCTGGGTTTCTTCGCGGCGGCAGTAGGCATGCCGCCATTGTGCGCGCGCACGGCGTGCAGATGGGGTCAGATGGGGTCAGATCCCTTTGCAGCGCAAAGGGCTCTGACCCCACCACCGCGCCTCGGAGTCAGAGCCCTTCGCCATGCGAAGGGATCCGACCCCGCTCTCCGTTACGGCAGCGGTGGCAGCAGCCCCGCACCCAGCCGGTTCCAGGCATTGATCACCGCAATGCCCATGCTCAGGTCGCTGATGCCCTTCGCATCGAAGTGCGGTTCCAGTGCATCGAACGCCGCTTGCGACGGCGCTCCGTCGGTCAAGCGGGTCAGCGCCTCGGCCCAGCCCAGTGCTGCGCGTTCGCGCGCATCGAAGAAGCGGCTTTCGTGCCAGGCGGGCAGGGTGTCCAGCTTGCGCGGCTCGATGCCACCCTTGCGCAGCGCGGTGCCGTGCATGTCCATGCAGTAGCCGCAGCCGTTGAGCTGCGACACGCGCAGGAACACCAGTTCCATCAGGGTCGGGTCGATCGAGCTGTCATGCACCGCCTGGCTGGTGGCCAGCAGGCCCTTGAAGGCCTCGGCGGCCAGGCGGGTGTAGGGGACGCGGGGGAAGGTGTGATCGGACATCGTGGGCTCCACGGCGGCCACGATGGCCGCCTTTCATCACAAGGACGCCGCAGCGTCGCGGTGCGTGACAACCTTCGGCAATTTTTCTGGATTCAGCACGCTGTACACGTTGGCGATGCGACCATCGACCACTTCGATGGTGGTGATCGAGTGCAGGCGGTCACCCTGGAAACGCAGGATCGCCGGTTCGCCGTTGACGTAGCCCAGCTGCGCCGGATGCGCCGCGCCGCGGCGGGCGATGGCCCAGAACAGGCGGCCGATGCGTTCGGCGCCCAGCAGGGGCCGTACCGCCGCAGTGACTACGCCACCGCCGTCGGAGACCAGTACCGCATTGGCGTGCAGCAGGGCCTGGATCGCTTCGCTGTCGCCGCGCTGCGAGGCATCCATGAAGCGCGTCAGCAACTGCCGGTGCTGGATGGCATCGGCGTTGAAGCGCGGCCGTCCGGCCTGCAGGCGCTGCCGGGCACGGTGCACCAGCTGCCGGCAGTTGGCTTCGCTGTGGCCGATCAGGTCGGCGATCTCACGGTAGTCGTGGTCGAAGGCCTCCTTCAGCAGGAAGGCGGCGCGTTCTTCGGGGCCGAGCTGTTCGAGCAGGGTCAGGAAGGCGACCGAGACCTCGTCGGCCAGCGCATGCAGCTGGGCCGGGCCGGGCGAGGGGTCAGGCTCCAGGGTGACCGCCAGCGGTTCGGCCAGCCATGGGCCGACATAGTGGACACGCTCGCGCTTGGCCGCTCGCAGGCGGTCCAGGCCGAGCCGGGTGGTGGTGGTGACCAGCCAGGCCTCTGCATCGCGGACGCTGGCGGGATCGGCGCCGGACCAGCGCAGCCAGGCGTCCTGGACCACGTCTTCGGCGTCGGCGCGGCTGCCGAGCAGGCGATAGGCCAGCGCCATCAGGCGCGGGCGGTGGGTCTGGAAAACGGTTTCGGCGTTCATGTGGGCAAGGACGCCGCAGTGGCGCGTGGCGTGACAGAGCGTCGGGGGGAATCTTGCCGGCCAGCGGCCGGCACTACCACCCCGGGGCCGGGGGAGGGGGTAAAATGGGCCGATTACCCCCGCCAGCCTCGAGCAAGCGAGCAAGCCGTGACATCGATCAAGCAGGAAGACCTCATCCAGTCCATCGCCGACGCGCTGCAGTACATCTCGTACTACCACCCGGTCGACTACATCAAGAACCTCGCCGCCGCGTACGAGCGCGAGGAGTCGCCGGCCGCGAAGGAAGCGATGGCCCAGATCCTGATCAATTCGCGGATGTGCGCCGAAGGCCACCGTCCGATCTGCCAGGACACCGGCATCGTCACCGTGTTCCTGGAAATCGGCATGGACGTGCGTTGGGATGACGCCACCATGGGCGTGGAAGACATGGCCAATGAAGGCGTTCGCCGCGCCTACATGCATCCGGACAACAAGCTGCGCGCCTCGGTGCTGGCTGATCCGGCCGGCAAGCGGATCAATACCAAGGACAATACCCCGGGCGTGGTCAACGTCAAGGTGGTGCCGGGCAACAAGGTCGACGTCATCGTTGCCGCCAAGGGCGGTGGTTCGGAAGCGAAGACCAAGTTCGCCATGCTCAACCCGTCCGACTCCATCGTCGACTGGGTGCTGAAGACCGTGCCGACTATGGGCGCCGGCTGGTGCCCGCCGGGCATGCTCGGCATCGGCATCGGTGGCACCGCCGAGAAGGCGATGCTGCTGGCCAAGGAGGCGCTGATGGAACCGATCGACATCACCGAGCTGCAGGCCCGTGGTGCCTCCAACCGCATCGAGGAGCTGCGCCTGGAGCTGTATGAGAAGGTCAATGCATTGGGCATCGGTGCGCAGGGCCTGGGCGGCCTGACCACTGTGCTGGACATCAAGATCAACGACTATCCGACCCATGCGGCCAACCTGCCGGTGGCGATGATCCCGAACTGCGCCGCCACCCGCCATGCGCACTTCACCCTGGATGGCAGTGGCCCGGTGATGCTGGACCCGCCGTCGCTGGAAGACTGGCCGAAGCTGACCTATGACGCGTCCAGGGGCACCCGCGTGGACCTGGACACGATCACCCCGGAAGACGTGGCCAGCTGGAAGCCGGGCCAGACCCTGCTGCTCAACGGCAAGCTGCTGACGGGTCGCGATGCCGCGCACAAGCGCATGGTCGACATGCTCAACAAGGGCGAGGAACTGCCGGTCGACCTGAAGGGCCGCTTCATCTATTACGTCGGCCCGGTCGATCCGGTGCGCGACGAAGTGGTGGGCCCGGCCGGCCCGACCACGGCGACCCGCATGGACAAGTTCACCGAGCAGGTGCTGGCGCAGACCGGTCTGCTGGGCATGGTCGGCAAGGCCGAGCGCGGCCCGGCCGCCATCGAGGCGATCAGGAAGCACAAGTCGGCCTACCTGATGGCCGTTGGTGGTTCGGCCTACCTGGTGTCCAAGGCCATCAAAGCCGCCAAGGTGGTCGGTTTCGCCGACCTGGGCATGGAGGCGATCTACGAGTTCACCGTGCAGGACATGCCGGTGACCGTGGCGGTGGATTCCACCGGCGAATCGGTGCACAAGACCGGCCCGCGCGAATGGCAGGCCCGCATTGGCAAGATTCCGGTGGTTGTGGAGTAAGCCCTCCATCCCGGACCAGACAACGGCGCCCCTGTGGCGCCGTTGTTGTGTGGGCAGAAGGATTAACGCGCCTGTAGCCTCTGCTCTGCTACGGTCGGTACACCCTCGCACAGGACGTGTCCATGGCCCTGCATCGGTTCATCGTGGTAGGCGTGCTGCTGGCCCTGGCCGGTTGCAGCACCCCGGCGTCATACGAAGGCGCGGATTTCCCAGCATCCGCGCAATGCCGCGTGCAGTGCCAGGCCGGCTATCGCAGCTGCATGGCGCAGAATGACTCCCTCGGCAGCCGCCAGAGCAACTGCGAGCAGCAGGTGGTGCCGGCGCCGGACAAACGCTGCAAGGACGTGGACAATCCGGACCTGCGCCGTGCCTGCGAACTGAAGACGCACGACTGCGCGATGCGCGCGCCGATGATGTCCTGTGGCGAGCGCCGGGATTCCTGCATGAGCAGCTGCGGCTGAGCAACGATCGCGCGCGTGGGCGCATAATCGGCTGATCCCCCTGCACAGGATCTTCCGCATGAGCACCATGCTGTATGGTTCGACCAGTACCGCCGCGCTGGTCGTGCACTGGCTGCTGATCGAGCTCGGCATCGAGCATGAACTGGTGCTGCTGGATTTCGACGCGCGCGAGCACAAGTCGGCGCAGTACCTGGCGCTCAATCCGGCCGGTGTGGTGCCGACACTGTTGATCGATGGCTTGGTACTGACCGAAGCGGCGGCCATCGCCCTGTACCTGGCCGATCGCCACCCGGAGGCCGGCCTGCTCCCGGTACCGGGCACGCCGCAGCGTGGCGATGCCTATCGCTGGATGTTCTGGTGTGCCAATACGCTGCAGCCGGCCTATCGGGCCTGGTTCTATCCGCATGAAATGGCCGGCCAGGCGAACGTTGAGGCCAGCCGCGAGAGGGCGCGTCAGCGGCTCGAAGCGGCTTGGCAGCACGTTGCCGCTCACCTGCAGGCGCACGGCCCGTACCTGCTGGGCGCCACGCCCTGCGTGGTCGACTACATGCTGGTGATGTTGATGCGCTGGTCGCGCAACATGCCCAGGCCCAGTGACACCTGGCCAGTGCTCAAGGCGCATGCCACCTCGATGAAGGCGCGCCCGGCGTTCGCCGAGGTCTACCGCCGCGAAGGCATCACCGATTGGCGGTAACCAAAAAAGGGGACGGAGGGAATTAAGTCGTTTGTG
>NZ_KV791398.1:0-7318 GCF_001807895.1 Stenotrophomonas sp. HMSC10F07 | reverse complement strand
GTTGGCGCCATGGATGGCGCCATCGAGCACCATGGATGGGCTTTTGCGTGTCCTGGCCAGGGTGCCCCGCCTCCTCCCCACCGATAGCAGGCAGGCGCTGGAGGACCCGCCAACGCATTTCATTCCGGCGCCAGCTGGTCCATCCGTATCCGGTTGGCGAACAGCGAAAACGCCAGCATGCCGGCCAGCCCATTCGCCCGGCTCACCCAATGCGGCAGCCAGCGCGGTGGCTTCAGCACCCCCGCCTCGAACAACGGTGCGAACGCGATCGCATCGGCCAGGCTCATCTTGCCGGCGAACAACCAGCGGCAGACCTGCAGGCGGTCCTCGGCCAGCATGTGGCGGAAGAAGGTATGCACCGACACCAGGCCGCGCAGGTACACCGTGTCCTTGGTGAAGGCCAGGCCACCACGGGGCGGTACGCCGCGGAATACGCGCTGCGCCGAGGCGAAACTCTCTTCGGCGTTCTGCCCCGCGTCGCAGAAGTAGCGGAATACCTCGATGAAGTCGGCGCCTTCGCGGGCCATCGCGATCGCTTCAGTGCGCAGGCTGATGCGCTTGAGGCGCTCGATGTCGATGCTGCCGGTGATCTGCTCGGCAAACGTCGCCAGCCCTTCCTGGGTGGCCGTCACCCGCGGCGAGGACAACGCCAGGCTGGGCAGCACCGGTTGTTCGCGGCCATTCAAGGCGGTCAGCGAATGCACCAGCGCTTCGTGGTGGAACAGCTGCGCGCGGTCGTAGGCACTGAAGCGCGCACTGGTGCGCAGGCGGATGCGGGTCGGTCCGGCAGCGGCCTTGGACACCAGCTCTGGATCGAGCTGCACCTGGATGATGCGCGATTCGAAGAACGCATCCAGGTCATTCTGCAGCTGCAGCTGCAGGGCAATGGCCGAGACCGGCACCTGCTCTTCCGGCGCCAGCAGTTCGTGATCGAGTTCGGCAGCAATCTGGATGAAGTGACGCGCCGCTTCGCGCGTGCTCGGGCCATTGCCTGGCAACGGCTGCTCGGGCGCGCCGAACAGCTGCACCGAACAGGTATCGACGGCGGCAGTGCCCAGCCCCTCAAGCAGCTGCGCGGCCAGGTCCCAGCTCTGTGCCGACTGCCGCACGTAGTGGCCCAGCGGATGGCTGTCATCGCAGTCGGCGGCGATCGCAGCCAATGCGCGGCGCTCCTCGCTGAAATCCAGCCTCGGGTAATCCACCTTCGGCAGCACCGGCTGGCCACGTGCCACGCTGTCCAGGAACGGGGCCTGCAGCGTGGCAGGCCAGCTGGTCAGCCCCAGCAGGCGGATGCCTCCCACGGCCTCGACCAGGCGCGCATCGAGCGCTGCATGGTGGGCCACCTCACGGTCCAGCGTCGCGGTCGGTTCCATGCGCGGACTATAGCGCCCTGCCATGTCCGGCGCTGCGCGCCGCCGCCCGAGCGTTGGCTCGGGCGCTACAGGGTGTCCCGGGATGCATCTCTTGTAGAGCCGAGCCCACGCTCGGCTGCACTGTCAGCGCCTACGCGGCTTTCCGGCCGGGCGGAACTGCTGGCCCTTGCCCTTCTTGCCGCCACGTTCCTGCGCGGTCTCGGCCTGGCGCACCGCCAGCTTGGCGGCAGCGGCGGCCACTTCTTCCTTCAGCTTGAAATAGTTCAGCAGCCGGCTCTCTTCGATCTCGCCAGCGTCGATCGCTGCGCGGACAGCACAGCCCGGTTCCTGCTGGTGCTTGCAGTCGTTGAAACGGCACTGCGTGGCCAGCGCTTCGATGTCGGCGAAGCCACCTTCGGACAACGTTTCTTCGCCGGTCGGTTTCAGCTCGCGCATGCCGGGGGTGTCGATCAGGCAGGCGCCGGTCGGAAGCGGCATCAACGCGCGATGGGTGGTGGTGTGGCGGCCGCGCGAATCGTTGGCACGCACCGCGTTGGTCTTCATCCGCTGCTCGCCGAGCAGGGTGTTGGTCAGCGTGGATTTGCCGGCACCGGAGGAGCCCACCAGCACCACCGTGCGGCCCGGGCCCAGCCACGGTTGCAGCACCGCCACACTGTCGGCATCCAGGCCGTTGATCGCATGCAACGCGATGCCCTGCATCTCCAGTTCTTCCAGCACCGCCAGCGCATCCTCGCTGTATTCGGTCTGGTCGGCCTTGGTCAGCACCACCACCGGTTCGGCGCCGCCACCGCCGACCAGCAGCAGGTAGCGCTCGATGCGGCGCGGATTGAAATCGGCATCCAGGCCACAAACGATGAACACCGTATCGATGTTCGCTGCGATCACCTGCTGGTGGTAGTGCTCGCCCGCCGCGCCACGCTTGATCGCGGTGCGACGCGGCAGCAGCGCAACGATGCGGATGCCGTCCAGCAGCACCCAGTCGCCCACTGCAGGCCGCTCGTGGCTGGGGAAGCGCGGGCGCTGCCATTCCGGCAGTGACTCCGCTTTGATCGCCGCATCCGGGCCATCGGCCACCACGTAATGGGTCCGGTGCTGCTCGATCACCCGCGCCGGGCGGGCCTGCGGGTGCGCGGCCATCATGGCCTGCCAGTCGGCCTGCTGCGCCGGGCCCGGCCAGGGCCAGCCGATGGTCTGCAGGGCGATGAAATCGGGGGTCTGGGTCATCGCCGCCATTCTACCTGTGACGGCCCCCGGCCAGCCCAGCAATGGCGGGCGCGGAGCCGTTGCCATGCACTGCAGCAATTCCGGTAGGATGGAATCCCCATGCCTTTTGACGGCCCAGCCCCCATGTCCACCCTTTCGCCCAAGCCCCTGGCCATCCGCGAGCGCCTTTCCGAAGTGCGCTACGAGATCCGCGGAGAACTGGCCCGGCGAGCGCGGGAGCTGGAGGCGCAGGGCCGCAAGCTGATCAAGCTCAACATCGGCAACCCGGGCAACTTCGGTTTCCGCGCACCCGAGCACCTGCAGCGCGCGATCGCCGACGACATGGGCCGCACCGACCCGTACACCCACCAGCAGGGCCTGCCGGTGGCGCGTGAAGCCATCGCCGATTACTACGCCCGCCGCGGCGCACCGGATGCACACCCGGACCGCGTGTTCGTCGGCAACGGTGTCAGCGAGCTGATCGACCTGTCGCTGCGCGCACTGCTCAATCCGGGCGATGAGGTGCTGGTGCCGTCGCCGGACTACCCGCTGTGGTCGGCCTCCACCATCCTCAACGATGGCCGACCGGTGTACTACCGCTGCGCCGCCGAAAACGGCTTCCAGCCGGACCCGAGCGAGATCGAGACACTGGTGTCGTCACGCACCCGCGCCATCGTGCTGATCAACCCGAACAACCCCAGCGGCGCCAGCTACCCGCGTGAACTGCTGGAGCGCGTGGTCGAGATCGCACGACGCCACAACCTGCTGTTGCTGGTCGATGAGATCTACGACCAGATCCTGTACGACGATGCGGTGTTCCAGCCGGTCGCGCCGCTGGCCGGCGACCATCCGTGCCTGACCTTCAGCGGCCTGAGCAAGGTGCACCGTGCCTGCGGCTGGCGCGTGGGCTGGGCCCACCTCAGCGGCGACGACGCGCGCCTGGGCGACTTCCGCGCCGCGCTGGACCTGCTGGGCGCGCTGCGCCTGTGCGCCAATGTACCGGGCCAGTACGCCATCGAGGCCGCAGTGAACGGCCCGGACACCATCTCCGAACTGTGCACCCCGGGTGGCCGCCTGTATGAAACCCGCCGTGCGGTGATCGACGCCTGCGAAGCCAGCGAGCACCTGTCGCTGGTCGCGCCGGCCGGTGCGCTGTATGCGTTCCCGGCCGTGGTCGGTGCCGCTGCCAAGGGCTTTGACGACCACAACTTCGCGCTGGACCTGATGAACACCGAAGGCGTGCTGGTGGTACCGGGTTCCAGCTTCAACGTGCCCTACCGCCATCATTTCCGCGTGACCCTGTTGCCGGAAGCCTCGGTAATGCGCGATGTGTTCGCCCGCATCGACCGCGTGCTGGCCCGGCGTGCCGAGGACGCGACCAAGGTCGTGCCGCTGAAGCCGCGCCGTTCGGTGGCCTGAGCGGTGGCGCTTTCCTACCTGGCGCTGGGCGACTCGTACACCGTCGGAGAAGCCGTTGCCGTCGAAGGCCGCTGGCCGCACCAGCTGGCCGCCGCCCTGCGTGCGCAGGATGTGGCGCTGGCCGACCCTCAGACCATCGCCACCACCGGCTGGACCACCGACGAGCTGGACGCCGGCATCGATGCGGCCGCACCCCAGGGTCCGTTCGATTTCGTCAGCCTGCTGATCGGCGTCAACAACCAGTACCGCGGCCGTCCGCTGGACGAGTACCGCGTACAGTTCCAGGCCCTGCTTCAGCGGGCGATCGGCTTTGCCGGGGGCCGCCCCGGGCGTGTGCTGGTGCTGTCCTTCCCCGACTGGGGCGCGACGCCGTTCGGTGCCGGCAGCGGCCGCGACCTGGCCACCATCGAGATCGAGACCGACGAGTTCAACGCAGCGGCCGAGGTGATCAGCACCCAGCAGGACGTGGCCTTCGTCGACATCACCGACATCAGCCGTGACCAGGGTGACAACCCGGCAATGATCGCCGAAGACGGCCTGCACCCGTCGGCGCGGATGTACGCACTGTGGAGCGCGCGCGCGCTGCCGGTCGCCGCACACCTGCTCGGTGGCACGGACTGACACGATGGATGGTACGCCACGGAACGGCCCGCCCCTGCCCTGCACACCGCTGACCGCCCCGCAGGCCCGCGCGATCGCCGAAGCGTTCCGCCCGGCTCGGGCCTGGGGCAGCCGCCGCGACTACTACTACACCCGCGGCAAGCTCGGCAGCGACCCGCTGTATGACGGCGTGCTGCAGCATCTGCCCGACGACGGGCAACCCCTGCTGGACCTGGGGTGCGGGCTGGGCCTGTTCGCCCACGTGCTGCGCCAGCGCAGCGGCACCCACCCCTACCTCGGCGTGGACGTGGATGCCGGCAAGATCATCCGTGCCCAGCGTGCCGCCGCCGGGCTGCACGCTGTGCGCTTCGACTGCCTGGACGTGCAGGCGCCACTGCCGGCGCAGCCTGGACACGTCCTGTTGCTGGATGTGCTGCAGTACCTGGACGCGGGCCCACAACTGGCATTGCTGCGTGCGGCCAGCGCGCGGGTGGCCGCCGGCGGCCGTCTGCTGCTGCGCACGCCGCTGGCCACCGGCGATGGTCGCGACCGCACCACGCGGGTGGCGGACCGGTTGGCCTGGCTGGTCGGCTGGATGGGCACGCGGCCGCGCCACTACCCCGACCCGCACGTGCTGCAAGCGACACTGGCCGAGGCCGGATTGCAGGTGACGGCGCCGCGTCCCCTGCATGGGCGCACGCCATTCAACAGCTGGTTGCTGGTGGCCGAACGCCCCGCGCTGTAGAGCTGCGCTGCGACGTTTTTCCGGTGCTTCACACCGCCGCCCGAGCATCGGCTCGGGCGCTACAGCAGCGCCCCCTTGTAGAGCCGAGCCCATGCCCGGCTGCTCTACATCACCAGGGCCGGCGTTACGGGACCGGCAGCCGCGCTTTCAGCCCGCGCTCGTCCAGTGCCTGCAGCACGCCCTCGATGATCGCCAGGTTGTGGCCGTGGGCGGCCCCCTCATGCAGCAGCACGATGGCCCCCGGGCGCAGATCCGGCAGCAGGCGGTCGAGCACCCCCTGCGTCGTGCAACCGATGCCGTCGAAGCCGCGCGCGCTCCAGCCGACCCGGACCAGGCCCAGCCGCTGCAGTACCGGCGCCACGAACGGATTGGTCATGCCCACCACCGAGCGGTACCAGCGCACCGGGCGACCGCTTACCGCCTGCAGCGCGTGCTGGCAACCCTCGATCTCGGCGCGCATCGCCGCCGGGCCCAGCCGCCAGAAGCGCGCCTGCGGGTGGCTGTGGCTGTGGTTGCCCAGGTCGTGGCCGCGGTGCAGGATCTCCTGCACCAGCTCCGGCTGCGCCAGCGCGCGCTCGCCCACCAGGAAAAAGGTGGCATGGGCCTGGTGGCGGTCCAGCAGGTCGAGCACGGCACGGGTTTCCGGGCCAGGACCGTCATCAATGGTCAACCAGACGCTGTTGCCGACATCCGGCAACCGGCTCAGCACCGGCGCATAGAAGCGACTGTTGGGCAGGAACACCGGCACCATGAACAGTGCGTGGCTGGCCACCATCAGCGGCAGCCCCAAGTGCCAGCCCGCCAGGGCCCAGACCAGGATCACCAGCAGCTGCGACGCCACCAGCCAGGGCAGCCAGCGCCAGGGCCGGGTCGGGATGCGATGCAATGTTCCTGCGTTGCTCATCCCCCATGATGCCATGAGGGGTAGAATTGATGGTTCGAATTCCCGGAACCCCGACGTCCATGTCCCTCGATCCTGCCCTGCGTTCGCGCATCGAATCCATCCTCAACGCCAACCGCGTCGTGCTGTTCATGAAGGGCCAGCCGTCGATGCCGCAGTGCGGTTTCTCGGCCAAGGCCGTGGGCGCCCTGCAGGACCTGGGCGTCGAGTTCGCCCACGTCAACGTGCTGGCCGACCAGGAAATCCGTGAAGGCATCAAGGCCTATGGCGACTGGCCGACCATCCCGCAGCTGTACATCGACGGCGAACTGGTCGGCGGCAGCGACATCGTGCTGCAGATGGCCGCCAGCGGCGAGCTGAGCAGCGTGCTGGGGCTGCCGGCACCGGACCGTACCCCGCCGAGCATCACCGTCACCCCGGCGGCCGTGGAAATGCTCAAGGGCGCGCTGGCCGACGCCCCGGGCGCCGCCCTGCAGCTGACCATCGACGCCGGCTTCCAGCCGAACTTCCAGCTGGCCCCGCACGACGAAGGCGCCATCGCTGCCGAGTCCAATGGCCTGCGCGTGCAGTTCGACCTGGCCAGCGCCCGTCGCGCCAACGGCATCACCATCGACTGGGTGGACGACATCCGCGGCAAGGGCCTGGCCATCGACAATCCGAACGCGCCCAAGCCGGTGCAGGAAATCAGCGTGCGCGATGCCGACGACCTGGTGCGTGCCGGCAACATCACCCTGGTCGACGTGCGCCCCGCCGACGAACGTGAAATCGCCGCCGTGGGCGTACCGTTCAAGACCTTCGACGGCAACGGCCGCGCCGCGCTGGAAGTCCTGCCGAAGGACACCGCACTGGCCTTCATGTGCCACCACGGTGGCCGCAGCGCGCAGGCCGCCGAGCAGTTCCGCGCCCTGGGCTTCACCAAGGTGTTCAACGTGACCGGCGGCATCAACGCCTGGTCGGAAGACGTCGACAACGGCGTGCCGAAGTACTGATTGACGGCGCGGGGTCAGCGCCCTTTCCTGCGGGAAGCGGATCTGGCCCCCAAAAAAAAAGGGGACGGAGGGGATTAAGTCGTTTATG
>NZ_KV791397.1:0-1277 GCF_001807895.1 Stenotrophomonas sp. HMSC10F07 | reverse complement strand
TCGATGGCGCCATCCATGGCGCCAACGGTCCCGCTGGCCCCTCCCGCCCCACCTCTGACAGATTCCCGGGGACGGATCGAAGAGCGTTGGGTTGTCGGGACGGAATTTGAGAGAGGGACGCGGCTTCGCCGCGTCCCTTTTGTCGTTTCTGGCTCCCATCCTCATTTCATGCCGCACACCGGGGCAAGGCAGGCCGGAGGGACCGTTTCTGAAAACGGGCCAACGTCGGTATTGCCTGATACGTTCGACCATCAACAAGTCCGGCAGATGATGTATTCGCGCCGCAGATTCGAAGGCCAAACTGCAGATCAGAAATGAGTAAACTAATTGACTACATCGTCAACGAGCATGGACACCCAAAGCTGTGTCGCTCACTCACCCGCGACGAGTGGAATTCACTTCCAACATCCCTTCCTGATCAACTCCGCGAACTCTTCGCTAAGCTGGGCTTTTTCTTCACACTGCAAGGCCAGCTCCAGACATGCCACCCTAGGAGTTTCAAAGGCATTCTGGATGCAGTGTTCGACCGCGACGAGCAATTCAACAGTACGAATTGCCATGCGTTTTGCCATAGTGCGTTCGGCAATATTTTCTTCTATCACGAAGTCTTCGGCATCGGAGAGATAGAACTTATGCATGGCTCAGTGATGTGTGAGACATCTGCACGAGATACAGATGCCGGAATGCATCTTGAACATGCCATCGAGATCCCATTTATGCTCGACGCAGAGGATATCGATGCTTACGACAAAGATGACAGACGGCTATTCTCCAGAGCACGGAAGAAGCTTGGGCCCTTAGAGATCGGTGAATGCTATGGATTCCAGCCACTGCTTTCACTGGGTGGGGAGAACACCATCGAGAATCTGAAGAAGGTCGAGGCCATTGAGCATTTAGGGATCCTGTGCCAGACACAGGACTTCTCCTTATACGAGTATTCATCGTATGGAACCCGGGCGCTTGTCAGATCATTCAGTTGAAATCACACGGCGATCTTCAGATCGACAACTACAGATCTCCTCCCGGTCTTGATACTTCCTGGTAGTTTCTGCGACCTGTGTCTGATCCTGTAGCCCTAAGCCTACGCCGGGCTGCTTTTCGCAATGACAAAAGCAGCCGAGCGTGGGCTCGGCTCTACACGAGCAAGCGCAGCGCGCGACCCGCTTTTGCCTTTGATTTTCCTCTTCCATTCCGTGGCGGGCCACGCAGGAAACTGTCAGGGGCCGGGCGGGTGGGCTGCGCGGGGGTGTCTGATCTGGCCCCCCGTCAGCGGACGC
>NZ_KV791396.1:0-14605 GCF_001807895.1 Stenotrophomonas sp. HMSC10F07 | reverse complement strand
AGGCGAAAGCCCCGCCCTGGCGGGGCTTTCGCTTTGCCGGTCATGGCGGAAAACAGCGTTCGCGCCAGCCATGACCTCCCGCCCATGCGCCGGGCTGAACGACTGTTAAGCTCCAAGGCTTAGGTCCCTTCCCGGAGTTGTCCATGCGTCGCCGCGTCCTTGCCATCGCATTCTCCCTCGCCCTGCTGGCCGCCCCGGCCTTCGCGGCGCCGCACACCACTACCCTGCCCCCGGCGTCGCTGGCCACCGCCGCACAGCTGCGCGACCAGGCGCTGGCCGATGACACCGGCTGGAAGGTGGTCGAGTCGCTCACCACCGAGATCGGTCCGCGCATCGCCGGCAGCGAAGCCGACGCCCGCGCCGTGGCCTGGGCCGAAGCCAAGTTCAAGGCCCTCGGTTTCGACAAGGTGTGGAAGGAGCCGGTGACCTTCCCGAAGTGGGAGCGGCGCAGTGAACACGCCGCCGTGACCGGCAGGAACCCGCAGCCGCTGCAGATCACTGCGCTGGGCGGCAGCCCAGGCGGCACCGTGGAAGCCGAGGTGGTGCGCTTCGCCGACCTGGCCGCGCTGCAGGCCGCACCAGCGGGTTCGCTGAAGGGCAAGATCGCCTTCGTCGATTACCAGATGCTGCCGTTCCGCGATGGCCGCGATTACGGCCGCGGCGGTGCGATCCGCAGCAAGGGGCCGTCCGAAGCGATCCGCAAGGGCGCGGTCGGTTTCCTCATGCGCTCGGCCGGTACCGACTCGCACCGCGTGCCGCATACCGGCATCACCCGTTTCGATGAGGGCCTGGCCCCAGTGCCGTCGGCCGCGCTGTCGGTGCCCGATGCCGACCAGCTGGCCCGCCTGCTGGCGCGTGGCAGCACCACGGTGAAGATGGCATTGGATTGCGGTTGGGATGGCACCGCCACCTCCTACAATGTGATCGGCGAGATCACCGGCCGCAGCCTGCCGAAGGAAGTGGTGGTGATCGGCGGTCACCTGGATTCGTGGGACCTGGGCACTGGCGCGGTGGATGACGGCGCGGGCGTGGGCATCACCATGGCCGCCGGCCACCTGATCGGCCAGCTCAGGCAGGCACCGAAGCGCACCATCCGCGTGATCGCCTTCGCCAATGAGGAACAGGGGCTGTATGGCGGCAAGGCCTATGCCGAAGCGCACGCGAAGGACGTGGCCCTGCACCAGCTGGCCGCCGAGAGCGATTTCGGCGCAGGCCGCATCTACGCCTTCAATACCGGTTCGCCGAATCCGGACGGCTCGCGTGAAGCGACGAAGCAGATTGCCGAAGTGATGAAGCCGCTGGGCATCGAGTACCAGGCCGACAAGGGTGGCCCGGGCCCGGACGTCGGCCCACTGGCCGCCAAGGGCGGTGCGTGGGCGTGGCTGGCGCAGGATGGCTCGGACTACTTCCACCTGCACCACACCGCCGACGACACGTTGGACAAGATCGACCCGAAGGCACTGGCGCAGAACGTGGCCGCGTACACCGTGTTCGCCTACCTGGCGGCGGAAGCGGATGGCAGCTTCGGCAGCGAGGCCAAGGCGACCACGCCGCCGAACGAATGATGCGGTGACACAGGGGGTCAGAGCCCTCGCCCTTGGCGAGGGCTCTGACCCCTGATCGTATTAGCTCTCCCAGACCCGGGTGTTACTTACCCCGATCGCCTGCGGCCTGAACAGCGGATCACGCTGCTTGCGCTTCTGCGCTTCGTAATCGCGCAGTGCGACCAGGGCAGGCCCTTGCAGCAGCAGGATGGCGATGATGTTCAACCAGCTCATCAGGCCGACGCCGATGTCGCCGAGCGACCAAGCCACCGTTGCACTGTTCACCGCCGAGTACCCGGTCGCCGCCAGGAACAGCAGCTGGAAACTGCCCATCACCCACGGCGTCGGCCGATCGCGGCACAGATAGCTGACATTGGTCTCGGCCATGTAGTACAGCGCCAGGATGGTGGTGAACGCGAACGGCAGGATCGCCAGCGCTACGAACGAACGGCCGAAGCCCGGCAGCGCGGATTCCACCGCATGCTGCACGAAGCGTGGCCCGGCCTCGACGCCCGGCAGATTGCCCAGCAGCAGGCGCGCCTCATCCGGAATGCCGTTCACCGCCGGGTTGTAGACGTTGTACAGGCCGGTGGACAGGATCAGGAAGGCGGTCGCACTGCACACCACCATCGTGTCGATGTAGACCGAGAACGACTGCACCAGGCCCTGCTTGACCGGATGCGAAACCTCCGCGGCGGCGGCCGGGTGCGCGCCACTGCCCATGCCGGCCTCGTTGGACAGCACGCCACGGCGTACGCCCCACTGGATGGCAGTACCGATCATTGCGCCGAACGCCGCATCCACGCCGAATGCACTGCGCAGCACCAGCATGATCACCTCCGGCACCTTGTCCGCGTTGAGCACCATCACCAGCGCCGCGACCAGCAGATAGGCCACCGCCATCAGCGGCACCATCCATTCGGCCACGCGCGCGATGCGCCGCACACCGCCAATGAGGATGACACCCAGCACCACCAGCAGAACCGCGGTGGTGGTCATCGTCGGCACGCCCCAGGCTTCGTTCACTGCGCTGGTGATCGCATTGGACTGGGTGCCGGCCAGCATCGCGCCCGCCAGCACCGCCACCAGTGCGAACAGCACGGCATACCAGCGTTGGCCGAGGCCATTTTCGATGTAGTACGCCGGGCCGCCCCGGTACTGCCCCTTGCCGTCGCGGTCCTTGTAGATCTGCGCGAGCGTGGATTCGATGAAGGCACTGGATGCGCCGAGGAAGGCAACGATCCACATCCAGAAGATCGCGCCGGGGCCGCCGAAGGCGATGGCCATGGCGACGCCGGCGATGTTGCCGACGCCCACGCGGCTTGACAGCGAAAGGGACAACGCCTGGAACGGCGACACGCCGGCATCGGAGCGCTCATGGCGGAACATCAGGCGCAGCATGTCCGGCAACGCACGCAGCTGGATGAAGCGTGTGCGCACGCTGAAGTACAGGCCGGTGAGCAGGCACAGCACCACCAGGTAGGGGCTCCAGACGACGCCCAGAATCGTGTTGACGATCGATTCGATGTTCATCGGCGGCTCCTCAGAAGAACATGCCCAGGGCAACCTGGGGGCTGACGATACGACTGGTGTTGCGGCCCGCCACGCTGAACTCCACGCCGGCGATCAGGCCCAGCGCCGGGCTGAAGTGGTACTCCACGGCCGGCGCCAGGGTGACGCTGCGGCTGGCCGGGCGATGTTCGTCGATACGCTCGAAGGCACCGCTGGCGTTGCGCGCGAATCCACTCAGGCGCTGTCCGGTCTCACGGCTGGCGGCTACTTCCATCACACCTACCCAGCGCGAGTTGAAGCTGTACTCGGCACCCACCGACAGGCCCAGCACCGAGCCGCGGGAGATGTGCCCCTGGAAGCTGTCATCGGTGCCGTAGACGCTGGCCCCGGAAATCGCCGTGCGCGACGGCGCCGGCCCGGCGCTGAGCTGGGCACGCCAGCGCAGCGGACGCTCGTTGCCCAGCCACATCACCTGCTGCATGCCCAACGCGGCGGTGGTGCGCTGCACGCCGTCGCCCTGCGCATCGAGGGGATTGCCGGTGATGCGGTCGTGGCTGCCGGTGCTGAAGCGCTGCACCAGCGCGACCGAGATGGCCGGGCGCGTGCCATCGGCGTTGGGCGCCTGCAGCAGGTACTGCAGGCGCGCGGTGGTATCGCCAGCACGGAAACCGCTGCTGCGTGCGCTGCCCTGTTCGGCACGCGATGCACTGAGATTGACCTGGCCCATCACCCGGTCGCTGAAGCCGTAGATGATCGGCACCACCGTGGCCCATGCACCGCTGTGCTGCCCACTGCGGCGGCGATGGCCGCCATCGTCGTAGTGATCGCGACTGTCGACCCGCACCAGATAGGGCTCGATGTACCAGTTGCCCTGCGGCAGTCCGGCCGGGTTGGGGGTGATCAACGGGCCGGTGAAGTTGACACCGTCAAGACTGCGTTCGTCAGCCGCTGCGTGGGCACTGGCAAGGACGTTGGCCAGCACCAGCAATGCGACGAGGGTACGGCGAGGATGATGCATGACAGCCACTCCTGGACAGCATGGGATGGAATTCCACCCTGCGTCGCCAGAAGCGGCTGACCAATAAGGAAACTTTCAAAACGTCATGCGTGCTTGACGCAATTGCCGGCCCCGGAAGGGGTCAGAGCCCTCGCCTGCGGCAAGGGATCCGACCCCGAACATGGCGAGCCGCTGGGGTCGGATCAGCCGCGACGGCTGGCCCATTGCGCCAGCAGTACCGCCGTGGCCGAGGCTACGTTCAGGCTCTCCACCGCGCCGCTGCCGGGAATCGAGACCTGCAGGTCACACGCCCCCGCCAGGCTGCGGTCCATGCCCTCGCCTTCGGCACCCATCACATACACCAGGCGGGCCGGCAGCGAGCTGCGGAACACGTCATCACCGCCCTCGACCAGGGTCGCGGCCAGGCCGAAACCGGCTGCGCGCAATTGCGCCATTGCCTGATCGGTCTCCGGCAGCTGCACCAGCGGCACCGCTTCGGCACCGCCTTCGGCAACGCGCGCGGCGGCGCCGGACAGGGCCAGCGTGCTGCCGGCCGGCAACAGCAGCGCCTTGGCACCGAAGTGCGCGGCCGAGCGCAGGATCGCGCCGAGGTTGTGCGGGTTGCCCACACCATCCAGCCACAGCGCCAGCGCCGGGCCATCACCGACCTGCTGCAGCCACTGCGCCAGCGGCAGTGCCGGTGTGCGCAGCATGTCAGCCACTACGCCTTCGTGATGGGTGGTGCCGGCGAGCTTGTTCAGATCGCCATCCTCGACCACGCGGTAGCCCACGCGGTTGGCAACGCACCACTTCAACAGCGGCTGCAGGCGCGGGATGCGTGCTTCCAGCAGGTACAGCTTGCGCAGCGCCTGCGGCCGCGCTTCGAACGCAGCCAGCACGGCATTCAGGCCGTACAGACGCAGCTCATCGCTGCCACCGCGCCCACCACCGCCCGTGGCCGGCACCTCCGGGCGCGGCAACGGCGTTGCGCGCGGCGGACGGGCGGACGGGCGGCGGTTGTTCCAAGGGTTGTTCACTTACACACTCTCCTGCTTGCGCTGGCGCCAGAAATCGGCGTTCTTGATGCCCAGGGCATCAGGGTCGAACACCGGATCCAGGCCCAGCTTCTTCTGTCGTTCGTAGTCACGCAGGGCCAGCATCGCCGGCTTCTGGATGATGAGGATGGCGATGATGTTCAGCCAGGCCATCAGGCCGACGCCAATGTCGCCCAGCGCCCAGGCCAGGGTGGCATTGTGGAACGCGCCGAACACCACCATGCCGATGATGCCCAGGCGCAGCAGCAGCACGGTCAGCGGCCGCTTCCTGTTGTGGTTGACATAGCTGAGGTTGGTCTCGGCCATGTAGTAGTACGCCATGATGGTGGTGAAGGCGAAGAAGAAGATGGCCACCGATACGAACGCCGAACCCCAGCCCGGCAGCACCGCTTCCACGCCGGCCTGGGCGTAACCGGCGCCTTCCGGAATGCCGGCCAGGCCCTGGAAGATCGGCGCGGCGCCCTCCACCGGCGAGTACACGTTGTAGGTACCGCTGGCCAGGATCAGGAACGCGGTGGCGGTGCACACCATCATGGTGTCGAAGTAGATCGCGAAGGCCTGCACATAGCCCTGCTTGGCCGGATGCGAGACTTCCGAGGCGGCCGCCGCGTGCGGGCCCGAGCCCTGGCCGGCTTCGTTGGCGTAGATGCCGCGCTTGATGCCCCACTCCACGGCCAGGCCCATCATCGCGCCGAACGCGGCATGCGTGCCGAAGGCGCTCTTGAAGATGATGCCGAACATTTCCGGCACGCGGTCGTAGTTGATGATCATGATGATGATGGCCATCAGGATGAAACCGGCGGCCATGAACGGCACCACCACCTCGGCGAAGTTGGCGATGCGCTTGACGCCACCGAAGATCACCACGCCCAGCAGCAGCGCCACCACGATGCCGATCCCCAGCTTCAGCGCCTGCACCGATTCCATGCCGAAGGCCTGGCCATCGAGCGGACCGCACAGCGCGGTGCCACGGCAGGCGTTGATGATGCTGTCGGCGATGGCATTGGCCTGCACGCCCGGCATCAGGAAGCCTGCGGCGATGATCGTGGCGATGGCGAAGGCCAGCGCATACCACTTCAGGCCCATGGCCTTTTCGATGTAGTACGCCGGGCCACCGCGGTAGCGGCCTTCGGCATCCTTGGTCTTGTAGATCTGCGCCAGGGTGCATTCCACGTACGAGGTGGACGCGCCGAGGAAGCCCATCACCCACATCCAGAAGATCGCACCGGGACCGCCGAATGCGATGGCGGTGGCCACACCGGCGATGTTGCCGATGCCCATGCGGCCGGCCATCGACATGGCCAGCGCCTGGAACGAGGACACACCGGCGTCGGATTTCTCCCCCCTGACGGTGAGGCGGCACATCTCGAAGAAGCCACGGATCTGCATGAAGCGGGTGCGCAGGCTGAAGAACAGGCCGGCGCCCAGGCACACGAAGATCAGTGCCTTGCTCCAGATGATGCTGTTGATGAAGTGTACGGTTGCTTCCACGCGCGCTCTCTCCAGTCGGCGGGTTGTAAGGACGTCCCGTCGGCTGGAGGGGACCGGTCGATTCTCCCTGATCGCAGGCCGCTGCGGTAGCGCCAGAAGACAAGGGGTCGGATCCCTTTCGCGCCGCGCGAGGGCTCCGACCCCGGTTCGCCCTTATGGCGGGTTGGGGTCAGAGCCCTTTTCTGGCGAAAAGGGATCTGACCCCGAGGGCTCACGGCAGCTGCGTGCGCACCCGGGCGAAACGGCGCAGGTCGTGCAGCACGCCGCGCTTGTAGACCGCACAGCGCTCCACGCCCTCTTCCTGGAAGCCGTTCTTCTCCAGCACCCGGGCCGAGCCGAGGTTGAAGTCGACCACGGTGGCCTGCAGCCTGAACAGGCGCAGCTCATCCATCACCCACGGGGCAAACAGGCCGACCACGCGGGTCATCAGGCCCTGCCCCCAATAGGCCCGGCCCAGCCAGTAACCCAGCTCGGCGGTATGCCCACGCTCGGCCAGGCCCTGTTGGGCACCGACGCTGCCGCAGGCCTGGCCGTCGATCTCGATGGCCAGGTTCAGGGTGCCGGGAGCCAGCACGCGGCCGGCGAGGAAAGCCTCGCCATCCCCGCGCGTGTACGGGTAAGGAAAGCGGTCGCGCAGGCCGCGCGATACCTCGGCATCGTTGGCGTGGCGCAGCAGGGAGTCCAGGTCATCCGAGCGCCAGGGGCGCAGCTGGAAGCCGTCGCCTTGCAGGTCTGGGGTCAGAGCCCTTTCCCTTTGGGAAAGGGATCCGACCCCGCCGGCGTACCGGTCAGGCATGCCCGCCCACCGACGGCGATTCCGCTTCCTGCTTCTCCAGCTCGCGCTTCACCGCTTCCGGCGAACGGGTGTACGGCGCCAGCCGCGCGTAGAACGCCGGCACCACGAACAGCGACAGGAAGGTCGAGAGGGTCACACCGAAGATGATCACGATGCCGATCGTGCCACGGCTGGCCGAACCAGGACCACCGGCGACCACCAGCGGGATCGCGCCGACCACGGTGGCGATCGAGGTCATCAGGATCGGGCGCAGGCGCACCATCGCCGACTCGATGATCGCCTCGCGCACGCTGCGCCCATCGTCGCGCAGCTGGTTGGCGAATTCGACGATGAGGATGCCGTTCTTCGCGGCAAGGCCGACCAGCATCACGATGCCGATCTGGCTGAACAAGTTCACGGTACCGCCACTCACCCACAACCCGACCAGCGCGCCGAGTACGCCCAGCGGCACGGTCAGCATGATGGTGAGCGGATGGATGAAGCTCTCGAACTGCGCCGCCAGCACCAGGTACACCACCAGCAGCGCCATCGCGAAGGTCAGCAGCACCGCACCGCCGGCGCTCTGGTACTCGCGTGATTCGCCCTTCCAGTTCACCTGCGCGTACTGCGGCAGCTCTTCCTGGGCTACGTTCTGTGCCCACGCAATGGCCTCGCCCAGCGGATAACCCGGCGCCAGGCCGGCACTGATGGTGATCGAGCGCAGTCGGTTGAAGCGGTTCAGGGTGCCGGCCTCGGCCACTTCACTCAGCGTGACCAGGTTGGACAGCGGCACCAACTCGCCGGAGTTGGCGCGCACGCGGATCGCGGCCAGGTCGGCCGGGCTGGCACGACCATCGCGACCGGCCTGCACCAGCACGTCGTACTCCTCGCCGTTGTCGACGAAGGTGGTGACGCGACGCGAGCCCATCATGGTTTCCAGCGCCGAACCGATCGCGGTGACCGGCACGCCGAGATCGGCCGCACGCTGGCGGTCAATGTTCACCCGCATCTGCGGCCGGGTTTCCTTGTAATCGGAATCGGGGCCGACCAGGCCGGGATTGTCGGCCATGCGCAGCAGGATGCGGTCGCGCCACTGCGCGATCTCGGCATATTCCGGGCCGCCCAGCACGATCTGGAACGGTTGGCCGCCGCTGCGCACCAGGCCACCACCCACCTGCGTGCGTACGCGCACGCCGCGGATGGTATCCAGTTCCTTCTGCAGTTCGTTGGCGACTTCGGGCGTACCCTCGCTGCGCTGGCGCCACGGCTGCAGGAAGATGCTGACGCGGCCGGTATGCATTTCCTCGCTGGCGCCCCAGCCGCCCGGCACGCGGGGGTTGGCACGCACGATCGGCTTGTCCGGGCCGACATGCGGTGCCAGCAGCGCTTCCACCTGCTGCACCTGCTGCACGGTGTAGTCGTAGCCGGCGCCTTCCGGGCCGTCGATCATGATCTGGAACGAACCACGGTCTTCGGCTGGCGCCAGTTCCGAGGGCAGCAGCTTGAGCAGGCCCCAGCTGGCGGCCAGCGCAGCCACCATCACCAGCAGGTAGATCCAGGTGCGGTCGACATGGTGATCGAGCACTCGCCCATAGGCACCCGCAAGGCGTTCCAGGTTGCGGTTGATGAAGCCGTGCAGGCCTCGCGGGGCCTGCCCGGTATGCGGCTTGAGCAGCTTGGAAGCCATCATCGGCGTCAGTGTGAGCGCAACGAACGCGGACAACGCCACGGCAGCGGCCAGCGCCACGGCCAGTTCGCGGAACAGTCGCCCGGTGTTGCCCTCCAGGAAGCCGACCGGCAGGAACACCGCCACCAGCACGGCAGTGGTGGCGATCACCGCGAAGGCGACCTGCGCGGTGCCGCGCTTGGAGGCCACCAGCGGTGGTTCGCCCAGGTCGATGCGGCGCTGCACGTTTTCCACCACCACGATCGCATCGTCCACCACCAGGCCGATGCACAGCACCAGCGCCAGCAGGGTCAGCAGGTTGATCGAGAAGTCGAACGCATACAGCGCGATGAACGCCGCCACCAGGCAGACCGGCACCGTCACCGCCGGAATCAACGCGGCGCGGAAGCTGCCGAGGAACAGCCAGATCACCGCCAGCACCAGGATCATCGCTTCCACCAGGGTGGCGTAGACGCGGTCCACTGCAGCTTCGATGAAGGTGGTGTTGTCGAAGGCGACGAAGATCTGCGTGCCCTTGGGCAGGGTCAGCGCCACCCGCTCGGCCTCAGCGCGCGCAGTGCGTGCCACGTCCAGCGAGTTGGCGGTGGAGGTCTTGACGATGCCCAGGCCGATGCCGGGCTCGCCGTTGCTGCGGTAGTACGCGCGGCGTTCGGCCGAGGCCAGCTCGATCTTCGCCACGTCGCCCATGCGCACCACGTAGCCGTCGCGGCCCTTGCCCAGCGGGATGGTCGCGAAATCCTCGGGCTTGATGTAGTTGCGTTCCACGCGCAGGGTGAAATCGCGGTCGGTCGACTCGATGCGGCCGGCCGGCAGCTCCACGTTCTCGTTGCGCAGTGCGGTTTCCACGTCGCCGGTGGTCAGCCCGCGCGCGGCCAGCTGGTCACGGTCCAGCCAGATCCGCATCGCATAGCGCTGGCGGCCGCCGATGCGGACCTGGGCCACGCCATCGAGGCTGGAGAAACGATCGACCACGTAGCGGTCGGCGTAGTCGCTCAACTCCAGCGTGTCCATGGTCGAGGACACCATGTTGAACCAGATGATCGGGTCGGCATCGCTCTCGACCTTGGCAATCTCTGGTGGCCGCGCCTCTTCCGGCATGCGGTCGGCGACGCGGCTGACCGCATCGCGCACGTCGTTGGCCGCCGCTTCGATATCACGGTTGGAGGTGAACTCGATGCTGACCTGCGAGCGGCCGTTGGTGCTGCGCGCGTTGATCGTATCGATGCCTTCGATGCCGGCCAGCGCATCTTCCAGCACCTGGGTGATGCGGCTTTCGATGACCGCCGCCGACGCGCCGGTGTAGTCCACCGACACCGAAACGATCGGAGGGTCGATGGCGGGCAGTTCGCGCAGGGTCAGGCGGGTGAAGGACATCACGCCCAGCACCAGCAGCAACAGGCTCATCACCACGGCGAACACCGGCCGCTGGATGGAGATGTCGGACAGCTTCATCCGCCGCGGCCCTCGGTCGCGACCGGCGCCGGCGCGTCAGCCGGTTTGGCGCCAGAGGCCGGTGCGGCGTCCTTCGCAGCGACCTTCAGGCCCGGGCGCAGCTTGCCGGTGCCATCGACCACGATGCGCTGGCCTGCTTCCAGGCCCTGCCGGATCTCGACCACGCCGGCACGGCGCGCGCCGGTGACCACGTCCACCCGCTCGACGCTGTCGTCGGCCTTGATGCGGTACACGAAGGTATCGCGGCCGACCTGTACCACGGCGATTTCCGGGACCACCAGCGCCGGGCGCTCGGGGCGGAACAGGCGCACGTCCAGCAGCATGCCCGGGCGCAATGCGTGGTCGCCATTGGCGAAATCGGCGCGCACGGTCACCGCACGGGTGGCCGGATCGATGCGCGCATCGATGGTGCTGACCACGCCCTCGAAGGTGCGACCCGGCCAGGCCACGCTGGTGGCACTGACCTTGTCACCAACGCCCAGCGCAGCCAGCTCCACTTCCGGCACCTGGAAATCGACATGCATGTGCTCGATGTCGTCGAGCGTGGCGATGACCGTGGTCGGGGTCAGCAGCGATCCCGGACTGACCTGGCGGATGCCAAGCACACCGGCAAAGGGCGCACGCACGCGGCGGTCGCCAATGTCTGCCTGCATCTGCATCACGCGCGCCTCGGCGGCGTCGCGGATCGACTTCTGCGTATCCAGCGTGGCGCTGGACACCAGCCGCTGGGCGGCCAGTTCGCGCTGGCGCTTGTACAGCTGATCAGCTTCATGGAAGGTGGCCTGCGCCTGCACCAGTGCGGCTTCCTGGGCCTGCCCGCGCAGCGTCACGATCGGCGCACCGGCGGCAATGTGCTGGCCACTCTCGAAGTGCACTTTCTCGACGATCTCGCTGACTTTGGCAGTGACGCTGATCGACTCGCGCGCCTTGGCCGTGCCCAGTGCCTGCAGGGTGTCGTTCCACTGCGTGGGCTGCACGACCTGCGCGGTGACCGGCACCGCTTCGCCCTGCCGACGTGCGGCGGCCTCCTGTTTGCCTGCGCACCCGGCCAGCACGGCCAGGCTGAGGCCAAGGGCCAGGGTCGAAGCGATACGAGCCAACATGAACGGTCCTGATTGATCCACGGCCGCCGAGTGTAGGCAAGTGCCCATAAAAGCGGTATGTGCCAAGCGTTTACCGGCGTGGAACCTAGGCTGCGATAGCGCCTTGAACCCGTTCCGTGCAAGGCTGCCATGGGCAGTGTCGGCGTGTGTCGGGGTGTATCCAGTGGTGCACCACCGCGGCCGTCATCGTAGAGTCGAACCTGCCCGACCGAGGGCGTCGGGCGGGGACGGATCCTGGCGGGGATCCGGCCCCGTTTTTTTATGCCCGGCGGATCAATACCGGTAGTTCAACTTCATCCACACGCTACGCCCCGGCTCGTTGATCCGCACCGGGTCGGCCGGGAAGCCGAAGTCGGCGCTGCCGGCCAGGTTCAGGTGCTCGCTGTAGGCGCGGTCGAACAGGTTGTCGACGCCGGCGCTGAGCTGCAACTGCGAACTGAAACGGTACGCGGCATTGAGCGCGAAGGTGGCAAACCCGGCGCTCGGCCCGAGGTCCTGCGCGACCACGTTGCCCTGTCCATCTGCGACACGATGCTGATGGGTCACCGCGCGCAGCAATGCGCCGGCACTCCAGCGCTGGCCCTCCCAGTTCGCGCTCAGGCGTGCTTCCAACGGCGGCATCTGCGGCAACGGACGCTGCTGGTCGCGGTTCTCTCCCCAGGCATAGGCCAGCGTGCCGCCCAGCTTCCACTGCTCGGTCAGGCTCACTTCCAACCCGGCCTCGGCACCGGCAATGCGCGCCTCGACGTTGCTGGCCTGGCTCATGCCCATCATGCCGCTGCCGTGGTAGGTGAACAGGATGTAGTCCTGGATCTGCCCGGCATAGGCCGAGACCCAGGCCTGCACGCGCGGTCCCTTGTACTGCAGGCCCACGTCGAGCTGCGTGGTGCGCTCGGGCTGGATGCCGGCAAACGCGTTCACTGCACCGGCCGGTCCGTGGTCGGGCGAGAACAGCTCCCAGTAGTCGGGCATGCGTTCACTGTGGCCGAGGCCGGCGTACCAGGTCAGGCCGTCGGCCAGGTCCTGCTCGTAGCGCAGGAAGCCACTGCCGAGCCACGCCTTGCGCTTTTGCTCGGCCGTTGGGTTGGGCCGGCTGCCCATCATTCCACGGATCGACTGCCGCTCATCACGCACGCTGGCACGATCGATGCGCAGGCCGCTGATCCAGCGCTGATCGGTGCCGGCCCCGAGGGTCAACTCGGTGAAAACGCCATAGCGGCGGAAGCTGGCATCGGTCTGCCACGCCGCCTGGCTATAGGTGCCCCGGCCCATGCCCATTCGCCCACGATGGCGGCTGTCCTCGCCATCCACACCCGCCACCAGTTGCACGTCCTGCCAGCGCCACTCGGAACTGACCCGGCCGCCCTGGGTGCGTCGGTCCACGTTCGATGCCATCGGCATCGGCATCATGCTGTGCGAATTCGGCGTTCGCAGCGTGTAGTTGTCCATCACGTGGTCGGCCTCGTTGTAGTACACGTTGGCCTGCACTGTGTCCCACGCACCCGGCAGATTGCGCTTCTCGAAGCGCGCGGCGTAGCTGGTGCGTTCGAACGCGGCACCGTCCATGCCGCGCCCCGCGTAGCGTGCGATCGCATCGCCGGCACCGGCAGAAATTTCCAGCAGCGTGTCGGCATCCGGCGTCCAGCCGATCGCCACGTCACCGTTCCACTTGCGCCACTTCGACGGCACCACATCGCCGTTGCCGTCCTTGTAGTCATCGGCTTCGGAACGGTTGCCGCTGGCGCGCACATAGCCGGTCGGGTTGCCCAGGGTCAGGTCCAGCACCTGGTCGTTGCGGTTGCGCGAACCGACCAGCGTACTGGCATCGGCACGCAGGCCCGGTTCCTCGAAGCGCGGTGTATCGCGTTCGAAGCGCACGGTGCCGGCCGAGGCACCTGCCCCCCAGCGCACGCTCTGCGGGCCCTTGATGATGGTCAGGCGGTCGAAGCTCTCCGGTGCGATGTAGGACAGCGGGTTGTCCATGCGCGAGGGGCAGGCACCGATCAGGTTGCCGTCATTGCTGAGGATGTTCAGGCGCGAACCCAACATGCCGCGCAGCACCGGGTCACCGTTGGTGCCGCCGTTGCGGATGGCGGAGAAGCCAGGAACGGTCTTCAGGTAATCGGCGCCGTCACTGGCCGGGACCGGCTGCCGCGGCAGGCGTGGATCGGTCACCCAGTGCAGTGGCGACGAAGGCGCGGCGGCGGTGACCACCAGCGTATCGAGAGTGCGCGCCTCTTCGGCGGGCGCGGCATGGGCCAGCGTTGCAGCTGCGGCCAGGCCAAGGGCAACCGGCAGGCGCACGCAGGCGCCTGCGGGGCGGGAAGTCATTTTCATCGGAACAGCTCCAAGGTACGCACGCGCGCACGGCGCCCGGTCAGGCGTCGTGCGGCAGATTCGACAGGAAAATCAGCGGACGATGGAGGCGCGCGGTGGCCCACGCGCGGCGTGTGCCGGCCAGCGCAGTGCCGGCAGTACCTGCTGCGACCACGGGAATACCAGCCGCGGCCGCCACAGCAGTGGCAACAGCACCACCAGTACAGCCAGCCACGGCAGCAGGCGCATGGCCAGCACGCAGTATTCGCAGGCTTCGCCATGCATGGCATGGGGATCGGCCGGTGGGGTCGGACTCCGTTGCCCGTGCAGAGGGCTCTGACCCACTGCGGCAGCGTCGTGGTGCATGTGCGCGTGGTCCATGCCTGCCATCGCCGCGTGGTCCATCGGCGGCGCCTGCAGCGCGCGGCTGACCAGTGGCGCAAGCACCATCAGCAGCGTCGCCAGGACGGCGAGCTGCAGCAGGAGGCGCTGCGGGCGGGACAGGCGGGTCACCCCGCTAGTGTAGAGGCGGGTCCAGGGTTGCCCGTGCGACGAACGGTCGCAGGAGGGGGTTTATCGGCAGGGCTTGCAGCCCTGCACCCGCTGAATCAACGTCAACGTCAACGTCAAAAGCGGGCAATCCGTGGGATGGCGGGGTGGGTCCGGTTGCGGG
>NZ_KV791395.1:0-10280 GCF_001807895.1 Stenotrophomonas sp. HMSC10F07 | reverse complement strand
CATAAACGACTTAATCCCCTCCGTCCCCTTTTTTCTTCAGCCTTCCAGCGCGTCGAGGTAGCTGCGGCGCCAGTGGTTGATGTCGTAGGTGCGCAGATGTTCCATCATCGCGTGCCAGCGTTCCTTGCGCCTGGTCAGTGACATCGTCGCTGCGGTGGCGATTGCGTCGGCCACGCCGTCGAGGTCGTGCGGGTTCACCAGCAGTGCCTGCTTCAGTTCGTCGGCGGCGCCGGCCAGCAGTGACAGCACCAGCACGCCGGGATCCTCCGGGTCCTGCGATGCCACGTATTCCTTGGCCACCAGGTTCATGCCATCGCGCAGCGGCGTGACCAGGCCGACCGCCGCCGCTCGGTAGAAGCCGGTGAGCGTGGCATGGGTGAAGTTCTGGTTGACGTAGCGCAGTGGCGTCCAGTCCGGCTCGGCGTGGCCACCGTTGATGTGGCCGGCGATCTGTTCCAATTGGCTGCGCAGCTGCCGGTACTCGGTGACATCGCCGCGCGAGACCGGCGCAATCTGCAGGTAGGTGAGCGAGCCGCGCTGGTCGGGGTGACGCTGCAGGTAGCGTTCGAAGCCGAGGAAGCGTTCGGGCAGGCCCTTGGAGTAATCCAGGCGATCCACGCCGATCGCCAGCTGGCGGTCCCGCAGGCTGCTGCGCAGGTTCTTCACTGCGGCCTTGGTCGCGGCGGTGCCGGCCTGGCGTGCGATCAGGTCGGTGTCGATGCCGATCGGGAAAGCCGCCGCGCGGAATCGGCGCCCACCGGGTGCTTCCAGCTCACCGTTGTCGAGCACGCGGCCACCACCGAACAGGCGCAGGTAGGTCTGGAAGCGATCGGCATCGCGCTGGGTCTGGAAGCCGACCAGGTCGTAGGCGTACAGCGCGGAGAACAACCGCAGGTGGTCGGGCATGGCCTGCAGCAGGTCGGCCGACGGCATCGGAATGTGCAGGAAGAAGCCGATGCGGCAGCCGATGCCGCGCTCGCGCAGCAGTGCGCCGAGCGGGATCAGGTGGTAGTCGTGGATCCAGACGATGTCGTCCTCGCGCAGCAATGGCGCGAGCTTGTCGGCGAACAGCGCATTGACCTTGTGGTAGGTCTCGCGGGTGCCGCGGTCGTAGTCGACCAGGTCCAGCCGGAAGTGCAGCAATGGCCACAGCGTGCGGTTGGCGAAACCATTGTAGTAGCCATCGACCTCGCGCTTGCTCAGGTCCATGGTGACGTAGTCGATGTCACCATCCTTCTGCCGGTGCAGCGTGCCGCTGCCTTCCTTTACGGTCTTGCCGCTCCAGCCGAACCACAGGCCGCCGCGCTCCTTCAGGGCGGCCAGCAGGCCGACCGCCAGGCCGCCTGCGCGGTTCTCGCCGGGCACGGCCACACGATTTGATACCACGACCAGACGACTCACGATGCCTCCTGCCAGGACCGCGACAGGCGCATCGCGGCGGTGATCAGGCCGACATGCGAATAGGTCTGCGGGAAGTTACCCCAGGCCTCGCCGGTGTCGAAGGCCAGATCCTCCGACAGCAGGCCCAGGTGATTGCGCTGCTTCAGCAGCAGCTCGAACATCTCGCGCGCCTCGTCCAGGCGCCCGATGGCGGCCAGTGCGTCGATGTACCAGAACGTGCAGATGGTGAAGCTGGTTTCCGGCTCACCGAAGTCATCCGGAGCGACATAGCGGTACAGCGAATTGCCGTGCTTGAGGTCACGGCCGATGGCTTCGACGGTGGCGATGAAGCGGGCGTCCATCGCGTCGATGAAGCCGATGTCGGCCAGCAGCAGCAGCGAGGCGTCCAGGCGATGGCCACCGAAGGTATCGGTGAAGTGGCCCAGCTCTTCGCTCCACGATTCGGCCATGATGCGCGCGTGGATGGTGTCGGCACGTGTGCGCCAGTAGTGGGCGCGGTCATCGCGCTTCAGCCGCACGGCGATCTTGCACAGGCGGTCGCAGGCGGCCCAGCACATCGCGCTGGTGTAGGTGTGTACCTCGGTGCGGCCGCGGAACTCCCACAGGCCGGCATCGGGTACGTCGTGCAGGGCGAAGGCCTGCTCGCCGAGGGGTTCGAGGCGGGCGAAGGTGTGCGCATCACCCGGGTCCTGCAGGCGCCGGTCGAAGAACAGCTGCGTGGACGCCAGCACGACGCTGCCGTAGACATCGTGCTGGCGCTGCACCCAGGCCAGATTGCCGCGTCGTACCGGGCCCATGCCGCGGTAGCCGGACAGGCTGGGGACCTCATCTTCGTCCAGCTTGGCTTCGAAGCCGATGCCGTACAGCGGCTGCAGCGTGCCGTCGGTGGTGGCCAGGTTGAAGATGTAGCCGAGGAACTGTTCCATCGTGCGCGTGGCGCCGAGGCGGTTCAGCGCCCGCACCACGAACGCCGCATCACGCAGCCAACAGTAGCGGTAGTCCCAGTTGCGCACGCTGCCGGAGGCTTCAGGAATGGAGGTGGTCATCGCCGCGATGATCGCGCCGCTGTCCTCGTACTGGCACAGCTTCAGCGTGATCGCACTGCGGATCACCGCGTCCTGCCATTCCAGCGGAATGGACAGGTAGCGCACCCATTCGCGCCAGTAATCGCGGGTACGCTGGAAGGCCTCCTGCACATAGCCGCTGATCGAACGGTTGAGCGATTCATCCACGCCCAGGATCAGGTGGATGGGATGGTTGAGCACGAACGGCAGGCCATCGCGCACGAAGCGCACCGGCACGTCGGTGGTCAGCCGCAGCACGTGTTCGGGCAGCACCCAGCGCACATGGTTGCTGCCCCAGGTGGATTCCGGAACGCGCGCGCCCCAGTCCGCCAGCGGGCGTGCGCGTACGGTGATGCGCGGGCTGCCAGCCAGCGGACGCACCTGGCGGATCAGGCTGACCGGGCGGTAGAAACGGTCGTTCTGGCGCCAGCGTGGGGCGAAGTCGAGGATTTCCAGTTCGCCGCCGTGCATGTCGCGCAGCACGGTGCGCAGGATCGCCGTGTTGGTCAGGTATTCCTGCTCGCTGCTGGCGAAGTCCTCCAGCTCGATGGCGAAGTCGCCACCGGTCTGCTGGTTGGGGCCGAGCAGCGCACAGAAGGTAGGGTCGCCGTCGAAGGTGGGCAGGCAGCTCCAGACAACGCGGGCACGTTTGTCGACCAGGGCGCCGAAGCTGCCGTTGCCGACCACGCCCAGATCAAGATCGGGTTGGGTCATCACGCGGTACATCTCGGTTGCGGCCGTGGGGGTTGGCCGGGTCAATAGGCATTCTCACGCAGCCAGGCGTGCACGCTGCGTATGTCGGGCAGCGCGAACACCGCCGCGCTGGGTTCACGTTCGCCCACCAGCACGCTCCAGCCATGCTGGCCGTTGGCGGCATCGAAACCGAACTCATCGGTCAGGTCATCGCCGAGGAACACCGGCAGGCGACCGCGGAAGGGCAGGTACTGCATCATCCGAAGCACCGCACGGCCCTTGTCGGTGCCGACGGGCACGAATTCGACTACATGGTCGCCGGGTTGCAGGCGGTAGCTGGCACGGCCCCGCACGTGGCGGTCGGCGAAGGCGCGGACGTCCCTGGCTGCATGCGGCGCGCCGCGCCAGTGCAGGGCCAGGCCGACACCCTTGTCTTCCACCAGCACGCCGGGATGGCCGTGGGCGAAGCGCATCGCCTGCTGGTGCAGTGCGTGCAGCCATTCGGCGGTGTCGTCATCGTGTTCGTCGCGCAGTACGCGACCATCCTGCCCACGCAGTTCATGGCCATGCAGGCCCGCAGCAGGCAGTTGCAGCGGAGCGAACAGTTGATCCAGCTGTTCGAGCGGGCGACCACTGATCAGTGCCACGGCACCTTCCAGGCGGTCGCTGATGCGGCCGATGGCTTCGCGCACATCCGGCAGCAGCTGCACGGCATCCGGGCGTGCAGCGAATTCGATCAGGGTGCCGTCGACATCAAGGAACAACGCGCAGGCGTCATCCAGCAATGGCGGCGGCGGACGCAGGGGGAGCGGTTCAGCCATGACGCCCAGCTTGCCAGCGTGGGCGTGTACGTGGGGTCGAGGGCAGGCTACGGCCTTGCTTCGGTGGGTGCCGACCGTTGGTCGGCACAAAGGGTCAGCCTGCATTGACCCCAGACAGTGCGGACCAACGGTCCGCACCCACCGAGAGCGATCACTTCCGGTGGGTGCCAACCATTGGTTGGCACAAAGGGTCAGCCTGCATTGACCCCAGGTAGTGCCGACCAACGGTCGGCACGAAGGGGAGGCTTGCATGGAACCCAGGCAGTGCGGACCAACGGTCCGCACCCACCGGGAGTGATTGGTCCAATGCAATCAGAACGTATAGCGGACGCGGCCGTAGTAGTACGCACCGTTGCTGCCGATCGGCGACAGCACGTCGTACGGCAGGTTGCCGAAGTAGTGGATATCGCTGTTGGATCGATCCGGATAGTTGTCGGTCAGGTTCTGCCCGCCGAGAGCCACGCTCCACTGCGGGGTGATGCGGTATTCGACTTCCGCATCCAGCTGCCACTCGGCCTGGTAGGTCTGGCGCGGGATGTAGCCGTCTCCGAAGTTGAACACGCGGGTGGCGCTGCCATAACGGTTCACGCGGGTGCTCAGCGACCAGTGGTCGTTGCTCCATGCGGCCGAGAAACTGCCACGTGTACGCGGTGTGGCATCGGTCAGCGTGTTGGTCTCTTCAATCCCGAACAGCACATAATCCGGGTCCAGCGCCTGCAGCTGGGCCGGCGTGGCCAGCACGTTCTTCAGCGTGGTCTTGGTATAGGCATAGGTGCCGGTCAGCAGCAGCTGGCCATCGCCCAGCGACTGGCGCCAGTTGCTCACCAGCTCGGCGCCACGGGTGCGGGTGTCGGCGGCGTTGACGAAGAAGCTGGCACTCTGCAGGCCGCTGACGCCGTAGTTGGCGGCCACGTAGTCGGTCAGCGCATCACCGGTGATGCTCTCCGACAGCGCGATGCGGTCATCGATGTCGATCTGGAAGAAGTCCAGCGACAGGTCGAAATGCTCGCCGATGCGGCTGGTGAAACCGAGCGAGGTGTTCAGCGATTTCTCTGGCTTCAGGTTCTGGGCCCCCAGGCCGCGTGCGATCGGATTGTTGACCGACAGCAGGCGGCCCTGCACCAGCTGGCCACCTGCGTTGTAGCCGGTGGAGGTGGACTCGTAGCCGATCTGTGCCAGCGACGGCGCGCGGAAGTTGTTGGAGATCGCGCCGCGCAGCGCGAACGCCGGGGTGAACTCATAGCGCAGGCCGAGCTTGCCGGTCAGTTCGCCGCCGAAGTCGTCGTTGTGCTCGTAGCGCGCGGCCAGGTCGGTGGAGAACTTCTCGCCGAACTGGCTGGACAGGCTGGCATAGGCGCTGGCCACATCGCGCGACAGGCGCGCCGCATCCTGCGGGGTCAGGCCGCCACCGGCCTGCGAACCGGTCGGGCGGTCGGTGTACGGGCCGGCCGCATAGCTGGCCGGGTCGCCGGGGCGGGTCTGGTAGCGCTCATGGCGTGCTTCCACGCCCAGGCCCAGCGTGTGGCTGATGCTGTCGCTCTGGGTAAACACGCGGCTCAGATCGAGATTGCCCACCGTCTGTGCGTACTGGTAATCGGCGGTCTTGAAGCGGGTCGGGCTGGTCGGGCCCAGCGACGCGTTGAGCGAATCACGCAGGCGATAGGTGAAGTCGTTCTGGCCGTAGTCCAGGCTGCCGTCGTAGCTCCATTCACTCCACTGCCCGCGCACGCCGGCCACGGCCTGCACGTCGCGGTTCTCACCTTCGGAGATCGGCCGGTAGCCGTTCGGATAGACCTGCTTCCAGTTGGCATCGCCATCGGGATAGCGGAAGTAGTTCGCGCCTTCGGTGTCGCGCTGGTTGAAGGTGCCGAACGCGTAGAACGTCGAGGTCTGGCCGACCGGAATCTCGGTGTTCAGCCACAGGTTGATGTCCTTGCTCTTGCCATCGCCCAGCACATAGTTGCGCTTGCCCTGCAGCACCAGGTTGCCCGGAGTCTGGTCCCACGGCGGAATCTGGTCGAAGCCGGCGCGGTTGGTACCGTTGCGGTGCTTGTATTCCAGGCCGACGCGCAGGAAGCCGCCGTCTTCGCCCAGCGAGGTGCCGACCTTGGCGCTGAGGTTGCCGGTCTGGCCATCGGTGAGGGTGCGGCCGATCGGCTTGAGGTCGGTGTGGTTGGCACCGTAGCTCGCCTCGATCTCGCCGCCGTCACCGCCATTGTCGAGGATCACGTTGATCACGCCGGCCACGGCGTCCGAGCCGTACAGCGCCCCGGCGCCATCGCGCAGCACTTCAATGCGCTTGATCGCGCTGACCGGAATCGAATTGAAATCGACCGGAGTGGTGCCCTTGCCGATCTTGCTGTCGGTGTTGACCAGCGCGGTGTGGTGGCGGCGCTTGCCGTTGACCAGCACCAGCACCTGGTCCGGCGACAGGCCACGCAACTGCGCGGCGCGCACATGGTCGGCGCCACCGGAGTTGGACTGGCGCGGGAAGTTGAACGACGGCAGCAGCGCCTGCAGCGCGCTGCCCAGCTCACCGTTGACCACGCCCGCCTTGCGGATGTCCTCGGCGGTGAGCACATCCACCGGCGAGGTGGATTCGAGCACGGTGCGGTCGGCGGCACGGGTGCCGGTGACGATCACCGTATCCAGGTTGGTGGCGTCCTGGGCCAGGGCCGGGGCGGCGGCGGAGGAAAGCGCGAGGGCGATGGCGAGGCCGAGCGGCGACGCGAGCAGGCGGGCGGACATGGGGGCTCCAGCAACAACGACGACGGGGGAAGGGGAGATGGTTTCACTTACATCCATCCGGATGAAGCGATATATTATCTTCGCGTGATGACCGGTGCGGATGCAAGCCCCTGCCGGTCCGGCATGAGCTGATGCCCGGTTGGCATCAGCACGCCGGGCCGGTGGCGCTGTACGCTGCCGGCTCGCCTTGTCCCCCTTCCCCGGAGCTGTACCGATGAAACACCTTGGCCTCGTCTTCGCCGTGCTGTTGGCCACCAGCGGCTGCGCCAGCCTCTCATCGCAGGCGCCCAGCGCCTATGCCACGGCCACTACCGCCGAACTGAAGGGCGACGCCGCGCGCCCGTCTTCCGCGCACGGCTGGGTGCGCAGCGAGCTGTACTTCGGCGTAGGCGAGGAGCAGGGCGCCGGCAACCGCCCGCAGGCCGACACCATCAGCGACGCGCAGTGGCGCACCTTCCTGGACAAGGAAGTGACCCCGCGCTTCCCGGATGGCCTGACCGTGTTCGATGCCTATGGCCAGTGGCTGTTCCGCGGCGATGCCGCGCCCAACCGCCTGCGCACCAAGGTGCTGGTGGTGCTGCATGAGGACACCCCGCAGCGCCGCGCCGATATCGAAGCGATCCGCCTGGCGTGGAAGCAGCAGACCAGGCATCAGTCGGTGCTGTGGTCGCGGCAGCCGGTCGAGGTATCGTTCTGAGTTGAAGGTGCCGCTGCGGTGCCGCAGGGAGCAATGATGAACTACAGGGAATGCCTGCTGGGCCTGGTGTTGGCCGGCACGCTGGCACCGACGGCGCACGCCGGTGGGGACGACGGCGAAACCTTGCGCTTCCAGGTGGCCGCGCACGTGCAGGCACAGGCCGATCCCCTGCAGGACGGCAGCATTGCCGTGCAGCTGTCACCGTCGGGCAAGCGGCAGACGCTGGCCGGCGCGGCGGATGCCGACGGCACTTCGCGATGGTCGCTCGAAGATGTCGATTCCGATGGTTACCCGGAACTGGTCGCACGCGCCCCGGTCGGCATGGTCAACGAAGCGGTGGCGGTGTACCGGTTCGATCCCGCCAGTGCCGGGTTCCGCGCGCTGCGGGCTGCAACCCACGGCAGGGAGAGCTGCGGCGAGCTGATGGGCCTGATGGTCGACCACCTGAGCCGCACCCTGACCAGCAGCTGTCGCAGCGGCCCGATGTGGTACACCGACCAGTATCGTTTTGCAGGCGCGACACTCTATCTGTACCGCGCCGAGAGCGTGCTGATGCTGGGCGATACGGTGAACGCCGCGCTGCAGTGGGAGCAGGCCGACGAGCAGGGGTCGCTGGCCGTCTGGCGCACCTATGATCCCGCTGGCCGTGTGCTGGAAAGTGCCATTGCCGATGGCCTGGGCGCACCGCCGGATGGACCGTTGCGCGGCCAGCAGGCCACCGTGGTACCCGCGCGCCTGTTCCTGTTCGATCGACCCGGCGCGTCCAGCACCAAACGTTACCTGGTGCAGGGCGATCGCGTGGAATTGCAGGATGAACAGAACGGCTGGGTGAAGCTGCGCTATCGCAGCCCGAATCACGGCGACGTGCTGGGCTGGATCAACGTCAACGACTAAAAGGGGACGGAGGGAATTAAGTCGTTTGTGGCACAAGCGACTTAATTCCCTCCGTCCCCTTTTTTTGCGGAGGCATCACTTCATCGGGTCTAGCCTCGGGGGTTCCCCCGTTCGAGGATGTATCCGATGAGCAAGCGCGTGGCCGAAATCGTGGTGGACGCCCTGCAGCAGGCTGGTGTCCGCCGTTGCTACGGCATCGTGGGCGATACGCTCAACCATGTGACCGATGCGATGCATGGCAGCGAGATCGCCTGGGTGCACGTGCGCCATGAAGAAGTGGCAGCGTTCGCTGCCGGCGCCGATTCGCTGGTGAGCGGCGAGTTGACCGCCTGCGCGGGTTCCTGTGGTCCCGGTGGCCTGCACTTCATCAACGGCGTGTTCGAGAGCAACCGCAACCGTGCGCCGATGGTGCTGATCGCCAGCCAGGTGGTGACCAGCGAGCTGGGCATGGAATTCCCGCAGGAAGTGGATTTCAAGGCGGTCTATGGCAGCTGCACGGTGTTCTGCGAGCAGGTGCACAGCCCGGAGCAGGCGCGACGCGTGGTGGCCCTGGCCTGCCAGGCCGCGATCAGCCGCCGTGGCGTGGCGGTGGTGATCCTGCCGGCCGATATCAGCCAGGCCGAGGTGAAGCACGACGTGCCGTTCTCGGTGCATTACACCCAGCCGGTACTGCGCCCCTCCGACGCCGAGCTGCAGCGCATCGCCGAGCTGCTGGGGCAGGGCAAGCGCATCGGCATCTACGCCGGTGCCGGTTGCCAGGGTGCGCACGCGCAGCTGCTGGAGCTGGCCCGGCGCTTGCAGGCCCCGATCGCGCATACCTCGCGCGCGAAGGATTTCGTCGAGCCGGACAACCCGTACAACATGGGCATGACCGGCATCTTCGGCATCGAGTCCGGCTTCCACACGCTGATGGAGTGCGACACGCTGCTGCTGCTCGGCGCCGACTTCGCCTGGGGCCAGTTCTACCCGGACAAGGCCACCATCATCCAGGTCGACCGCGATGGCAGCCACCTTGGCCGCCGCCACCCGGTGAACCTCGGCGTGGTCGGCGATATCGCACCGACGCTGGATGCATTGCTGCCGATGCTGCCGCCGCGCGAGGACAGCAGTTTCCTGGACGAGTGCATCGAGCATCGCGACAAGGCGCTGAAGAAGCGCGAACAGGAAGAGCAGCCGGGCGAAGGCGAATTGATCCATCCGCAGCACCTGACCGCGCTGCTCTCGAAGCACGCTACCGAGGATGCACTGTTCACCGCCGACGGCGGCTCGCCGATGGTGTGGGTGCTGCGCCATATCCGCGTGAACGGCAGCCGCCGCACGTTGACCAGCCTGCTGCACGGCACGATGGCCAACGCGATGCCGCAGGCGCTGGGACTGCAGAAGGCCTTCCCCGGCCGGCAGGTGATTTCACTGTCCGGCGATGGTGGCCTGGCAATGCTGCTGGGCGACCTGTTGACCGCGGTACAGGAGAATCTGCCGATCAAGGTAGTGGTGTTCAACAACGGCTCGCTGAACTTCGTCGAGCTGGAGCAGAAGGTGGAAGGCCTTCTGGATAACTACACCGACCTGAAGAACCCGGACTTCGGCCGCCTGGCCGAAGTGATCGGCTTCCATGGCCGCACGGTCACCCGCAGCGAGGATCTGGAGGAAGCGGTGCAGGATTTCCTGTCGCAGCGCGGCCCGGCATTGCTGGATGTGCACACCAGCCGCGCCGAGCTGGTGATGCCACCACAGATCGAGGCCAAGCAGGTGGCCGGCACGGCGCTGTATGCGGCCAAGGCAGTGTTGAACGGTCGCTTCGATGACGTGAAGCATCTGCTGGTGGACAACTTCCTGAAGAAGTAGGGGGGCGATGCAGGGCTGCGCCCTGCACCCGCGGTAGGGCCGGCCGCTGGCCGGCAACATCAGCAGCAACAGCAACAGCAGGGTATCCGTGGGATGGCGGGGTGGGTCCGGTTGCGG
>NZ_KV791394.1:27821-28514 GCF_001807895.1 Stenotrophomonas sp. HMSC10F07 | reverse complement strand
CTGTAGAGCCGAGCCCACGCTCGGCTGCGTTTTGCCCGATGAGCCCAGCGCAGGCTCGGCTCTACAGAGCGCGGGGCCATCCGCCAACGGCATCCAGGCAGGATGCGAATATCCTGTAGAGCCGAGCCCACGCTCGGCTGCGTCTTGCCCGATGAGCCGAGCGCAGGCTCGGCTCTACACCAACAGCATCCACGCTCGGCGTAGGTCTACTCGGGGTGCAGACGAAAAATGGCGTGGTTGGTCAGCGCCAGCGCGGCCAGCTTCAGGCCTTCCATTACGCGGTCGCCCACGTAGTGCTCCGGGCCGCCGTTCTGGCGGGCGCGCTCGGCGGCCAGCAGGATCTCGTTGACGATGCGCAGGCCGGCCAACGCGCCGTCGCTGTCGGCCAGCGCCAGGCAACGGCCCGGCAGCTGGTGGCGTTCTGGCCAGGGCTGGCCGTCGGCGGCCACGCCGCGGCCGATCTGGTGCAGCAGCGCGATCAGGTTGCTGGGGTCGGGCGTTGCGCTCGCTTCCTCGCCCTCATCGGCGTTGGCCGGGGCGTACTGGGTGCGCAGAGGGGGAATGTCGGAAGGGTTCATGGCGGGTCTCCGTACAAGGCTACGGTGCCACCGCCCTTAACAAAGGCGGCGGGACGGTACGTGGCTGGAAACCGGGACGATTGGGCGTTGACCGGCGGGCGCACTCGCGTACACC